>QMMB01000096.1 GCA_003647035.1 Deltaproteobacteria bacterium
GCGTTCATCGGGCATGAGTGGGGTCATGCGCTTGGGTCGAAGCTAAGCGGCGCAACCATCTACTTCGCCGACACCGTGATGAGCCCATTCCTGGTTTTCTTCGACACCGAAGCAAGCACCAGGAGCCAGTTCGTTGCGATGTCGATCGGAGGGTACGTGGCTTCCGCCTTGGCGGCGGTGGTGGCACTGGCCTTGCTACCGCGAGACCAGTTGGCAGGGCAAATCGGTCTGGCCATCGTCGGCATCGGTGTCGTTGCAACATTCATAGCCGAGGTGCCAACCACCGTCCGTGTTGCCCGCGGAGGCCCCATGCCGCGCGGGTACGTATACCGTTCCGGGAGCCTGGGCGAGTAGTCACCGCTTCCGCCCGCCGCCACTTCTCCCGCACCTTCCGCGACCATTTCGGCGCCTCCCCCCTGGCATTCCGCGAAGAACTCGCAGCGCAGTAACACGCCTGACGGCCTCGCGGTCATCGTGGGAGACGCTCCGGCGGCAACCGGAGCGCCTCCAGCACGATTCATTCTGCCCGCTTAGACGGGTTCATGGACTGCTTACAGGCATTGCACTCCGCAGACTCCTAGGAGGGCTGCCGCACCGCAGAAGTTGCAATCGACAATGGCGTTGCAGACGACCTCTTGGATGAGCTTCGCTTCGCCAGCGTTCGGGGCGCCCTCGGGCTGTACCGACGCGTTGCCGGGGAGACCTTCAAGCTCGCCGGTTGCAATGGCCTCAGGGCAACCCGGGGCCTCGAAGAATCTCAGGAAGGCCGCTCCCACCTCCCCACACTCCTGATCCGTGTCGTCGCATCCAAAGTTCCAACACGCTTGTGAGGCACCCATGGCATTGGCCACGATCGCGTTGCAAGTGCCTGTCGCATTGTCTGCATGAGCCCCGGTCGCCGAAACAGTTACCGCGACGAGCGCGGCGAACGCAATAGAGAGTAGTGTTTTCATGACGTGTTCCTTTCGCAAATATGGAAGGGAACGGAGCGGCATGGAACGTCGCAGCGCTCCCAGATCCACGAGGCTCTCGCCAGTACCAACAACTGTTTATACGTAATTGTTCATGTCGTTCGCGTCATCGGCACAAGCCCACTCCGTGCTCGATTTCACTCTCGCGCGCGACACGATCGTCGGGTTCAGCCTTATCCACTAGCAGTGACGCGACAGTACGATACTGGCAGTGCACAACACGCCAACGGTCAGCACATCACACGCCATCGCTGCGAAGAGCGCGAGGGCCTTTACCCGCCTCCGGGGTGGAGCGTGTCCCACCGGTGACCGGTATCCGGTTGCTGCCCCCACTTTTTTTCAACGTACCAGGCCGCCATTGCAAACCCGAAGTACGACGCGAGCGCCATCACGGCAAGCTGCCTCGCCGACTCGGGAACGGGCATGAGGGAGTTGCTGTACTGAATCCCGAGCAACACGATGGCAAAGATCCAAATCGGCACCTTGCTTCGTGCGTGGCGCGCGTAGATTGCGACGCCGGTCAAAAGCACGCCGGCTTCGAGGACAAATGCGATCACCGGGTGGTTCCACAGCCCGAAGCCGACTTTGAGCTCGTTGCCCCAGAGCGGAAGGTTGGCAACGTGCACGGGGAGGTCGAGGATCCAATGAGAGATTACGCAAAGCCCAATCACGACGCCACCCCGCCGCCTCCAGATCAAGCTCCCGATCCACCCGAGGGCCAACGCCCAGCCAATCGAGGCCGTGAGGCTGTGGGTATACGGCATGTAGTAGAGGTCGAGTGGGCTTGCGGCGGTGAACCCTTCGATGATGCGAACCTTCTCCACCCCAGCGAGGATCAAGAAGGCCCGAAGCACGTCGACGAACTGCACGGCGAGAAACAAGACCCACAGGGGAACTCCGCCCGTCCGACGAAGAGCAAAGCTCGGCGCGTAGTGCCCAACGAACATCAGGGAGATCCTATCAGGTTGCGGCTAGCGGTGTCGCCTATCGGACGTGAGTGCTGAGCGTCTCCAGGATTCGGCCCCAGCCGCCTTCGTGGTTCGTGCGCGACTCTTCGCTCGGGAAACCGACGTGGTGGAGGATGACTTCGGTCTCACTGGGACTCTTTTCTTTGAAGTCGATCGTGACGAGGCTGCCGGGCATCGAGTGCTCCGAGACCCATGTGAAGACGAGCTGCTCATAGCGGTTGATGGTCTTGTATTCGCCCCGGTGCGGCTGACGGTGAGTTCAAACGTGCTGCTCATGGTTTTGCTCCTTTGTCTTTCACGTAGTCGACGAGCGAATCGAGGCGCCCGCCCCAGAAGTGCTGGTAGAAGTGCAGCCACTCGTACGGCTGCTGCAACGATGTCCAGCTCACCCGAATCCAGTGCTCGCGGCCCTCAACACGTCGTTCGACGAGGCCAGCCTTTTCGAGCACCTTGAGATGCTTGGACACCCCGTTGAGGCTCATCGAAAACGCTTCGGCGATGTCACCGACCTTCAACTCCCCCGCCTCCCGCAGGAGCTCGATGATCTGGCGCCGAGACCGGTCGGCCAGCGTACGAAAGATCAGACTAAGCTGCTCTTCCTTCGCCTCAGCCCGCCGGCGACGCTTCTTATGGTCAACCATATGGTTGAATATAGGACCGCTCGCCCGGGGCGCAAGGGGAGATGACCGTGAAAAGAAGCCCCGATCCCGCCGGACACAGAGGTTCAGCAACTAACGTCCCGCCTCGAGGCAGGCTTGTCTTTTGCTGCGCCGTGACGTCCAATGCGTCATGGGCGGGCGACGCGTCGGGCGTATGACGGTGCTGGTAGTCATCGCGTTGTGCGCCGTGTGGTGGTTGAGCAGCGCGCCTCCCGACTACCTCGAGATTGGCCCCGCTGTCGATCTAGGTGGCATCGCCGAATCGATCCTCGCTGTGGAGGCGCCACCCGAAGCACTCGGGCTCGCGCTCGAGCATGTCGACTCCGATGTTCCGGGCCACGACGACTTGCTGCTGTACGAAGAAGACGGCGTTGCTTTCGTATCAGGTATGTACGGGTGGATTTGGCGGGTACCGCTCGGCGGCGGCGGCGAGCGCTTCGCCGACGTGCCCCTCATGCCATCCGGACTGCGCGCAGCACCTGACGACCACGACGTGATCTACTTCTGCGTATCGCGACTGCATGGCGAGGATCACCCGGACGACGAACGCGTGGGCCTCTACCGGCTGACGATTTCCACGCGCGAAGTGACACCAGTGGTCACCGACGTCCCGATGACGCCCGCCATCCCCGAGCTGCACCACAAGGTCTTCGCAGACACGAATGAAGAGGTGCCCACTGTCATGCAGGCGGCGATCGACCGCGCCAACTCGCGGCCACTCGCTTTCTGCAACGACTTGGACGTCAGCTTGGACGGCAAGCGAATCTACTTCACCGAACCGATCGCCTACGAAGGCGCCTCGATGGGCGGGGGAGCCGTCGGCGAGGCGATCACGCTAGGCGAGAACGGGCGCCTATGGAGGCACGACCTCGCGACGGGCGAGACGAGACTCATCGCCGAAGGATTCCACTTCATCGACGGCATTCTCATCGACCCACATCCCGTCGACACGCGCGAACAATCGGTGCTGGTCACACAGACCCCGGGCTTCGCGGTTACTCGCTTCTTTTTCGGAGGCGCGCGCGCCGGCACAGCGGAGGCGGTTTGGACAGCGCTCCCTGGCATGCCCGACGGCATGGATCGGGACGCCCAGGGTCGAATCTGGATAGGTTTGTACAGAAAGCGTTCCAACTTCCTGACCTGGGCCCACAACAACCCCTGGATCAAACCGCTCATGTTGCGCTTGCCGCTCGAGCTACTGCCGGTACCCAAAGAAACCGGGCTCCTCGCTCTGAGCCCCGACGGCGCCACGCCGCTTTACTACGCGATCTACGAAGGCCCCAAGCTCGGCGACGCCGCCGTCGGCATTCCGGGCAGCGAGCACCTCTACATCGCGAATTTCGATCGCCAACACCGGGGCCTCATCCGCATGAGCTACCCCGACTTGGACTGAACTGGCCGCGGGCATGGAGAAGAAGATGGCACACAAGGTTGCATTCATTACGGGCGGCGCCTCCGGCATCGGACGTGCGCTTGCCGAGGAGCTAGCGGAACAGGGCGTCGAGGTGGTCCTCGCCGACAGGCAAGCCGCGCTCGCCGAGGAAGTCGCCCACGCGATTCGACAAGCTGGCGGCAAAGCCAGTGCGCACGAGCTCGATGTTCGCGATCCGCAACAGTTCCAGCGCGTGGTCGACGAAACGGTCGCTCGCACAGGCCGCATCGACTACCTCTTCAACAACGCGGGGATCGGCGTCGCCGGCGAGATCGCTAAGTACACATTGGCCGACTGGGACGACGTCTTGGACGTCAACGTGCGAGGCGTAGCGTACGGCGTTCAGGCCGTATATCCAGTGATGCGCGCCCAAGGCTCGGGCCACATCATCAATACAGCATCCATGACTGGACTCTTGCCGACGGGGGAAGCAGGCAGCTACGCCGCGAGCAAGCACGCGGTCGTCGGGCTCAGTAAAGTATTGCGCGTCGAAGCAAAGCAACACGGGGTGCGCGTGTCGGCGCTGTGCCCTGGGGTGATTCGCACCCCCATCATGCTGGGGGGCAAGTACGGCCGAACCAATCTCCCCCCCGAGGCCGAGCCGACGATGATGAGCCTCTGGGAGCAGCTCAAGCCGATGGACCCGCGTGTGTTCGCGCGCAAGACCCTACGCAAGGTCGCGCGCAACGCCCCGATCATCATCGTTCCCTCATGGTGGAACCTATTCTGGTTCGTCGAGCGGCTCTCGCCCCGGCTGAGCTTGTGGCTGTGGGGAAAACTTTATGGCCGAATACAACGAGAGCTAGCGCCCTACCGACCGCAGTAGCTTTCGTCGCACGCGTTGTTCAGGGAAGGTCCCTGGCTCGTCAGTCGATCTTGATGCCGCAGAGCGGGTCGTCGGGTGCACAGCCCCGGCTCTTGGGCTTCGCGCGGTGCTTCGGGCGGTCCTTTGCACGCTGCTCGCGCTCCTTCTGACGCTGCTCACGCGCTTGGAGCTTCTGTTCAAACTCGTCTTTCGCTCGTTCCGCGTCGTTGGCACGCTTGTGCTCATCGGCGAGCTCCTGCTCGGCGCGATCCTTCTCTTCGAGCGCAAGCTGTCGCTCCTGCCGCGCACTTTCCGCTTCGAGCGCCTTCTGCTCGAGCGCTGGCTTCACGCCAAATGCGTAGCCTGCCGCAGAGCCGACGACGATGAACACCAGTCCACCGATGACCAGACGTTTGGTCCGAACCTTCGCCTTCTCGACGGCGGTGATCGCCGCGATCTCTTTCTCGTGCTCGAGCGTCCGTTGCTGCTCTGCTGCGCGGGCCTTGGCCTGCTCTTGCAACTGCACACGGAGCTGAGACTCGTTGGCTTCGCGAACGCGGCGCTCCTCCTCGTCACGCTGCGCGCGCTCCTGCGCGAAGCGGGCCTCTTCTTCGGAGCGCGCACGGGCTTCCTCCGCTTCGCGCCGCTCTTTTGCGGCGGCCTCGTCCCTTCGCCGCGCGTCCTCGGCCGCCTTGAACCGCGCCTCTTCTTCGGCCGCAATGCGCGCCTCCTGAAGGGTGTGCAGCTCCAAGAGCTGGTCCGCGAGTGAATCGTGGTTGCCTGCTTCCATCCGTGGTTTCCGCCTCCTCAAAGATTCTGGCAAATCTCGGGGGCCATTGCCCGTGAGTTTCGTCCCCATTTGAACAAAGACGTCCCGCCACGAGAAAGGATCTAGCTTGTGAGGTTGGGTACAAACCCGGTATGCTCCGGTCCCGCAGCACCCTGGCTCGTCCCCCAGCAACGAGGTAAATCGACATGACTGAAGAGAATTACGGTCTTGGCACGCTTGCGCTGCACGCCGGCCAAGAACCCGATCCCGCCACCAACGCGCGCGCCGTGCCCATCTACGCAACGACGTCGTACGTCTTCAATGACACCGACCATGCGGCTGCTCTCTTCGGGCTGGCCGAGTTTGGCAACATTTACTCCCGCATCATGAACCCGACCGTCGACGTGCTCGAGAAGCGGCTTGCCGCGATGGATGGCGGCGTGACGGGGCTTGGCTTCGCGTCGGGGCAGTCGGCTGTCAACGCCGCGATTCTCACCATCTGCCACTCGGGGCAGAACTTCATCTCAGCGACGAGCTTGTACGGCGGGACGTGGACGCTGTTCAACAACACCTTCAAGAACCTCGGGGTCGAGGTTCGATTCTTCGACCCGAGTCACCCCGAGCAAATCCACGACCTGGTCGATGAGAACACCCGGCTCGTATTCATCGAGTCGATCGGCAATCCAAAGAACGACGTGCCGGACTTCAAGGCGATCGCCGAAGCAGCGCACAGCGCACCGCACGGGGCCATCCCCTTGATCTGTGACAACACCGTCACGACACCGTGCCTCTTGCAGACGTTCGACCACGGCGTCGACATCAACGTGTACTCGACGACGAAGTTCATTGGAGGCCACGGGGCGCACGTGGGCGGCTGCATCGTGGACTCGGGAAACTTCCAGTGGACGGAGAATCGCGACAAATGGCCGGAGTTCTGCGGGCCGTCTCCGAACTATCACGGATTGGTGCTCGCCGATGCCCTCGCTCCCATGGGCAACATTGTGTTCAATGTGCAGGCGCGCACGCACTGGCTTCGTGACACGGGCGCCGCGATGAGTCCGTTTGCCGCGTTCCTGTTCCTGCAGGGGATCGAGACCCTGCACCTTCGCATGCCGCGGCATTGCGAAAACGCCCAGGCGGTTGCCGAGCATCTCGAGCAACACGAGTCTGTCGAGTGGGTGAACTACCCGGGGCTCGCGTCCCACCCGGACAACGAGCGCGCCAACCACTACCTTCCGGACGGGAAGGGCGCGATCCTCGGCTTCGGCATCAGGGGCGGGATGGAAGCCGGCAAGAAGTTCATCAACTCGGTGAAACTCTGCTCCCACCTCGCGAACATCGGCGACGCGAAGACACTGGTGATTCACCCCGCTTCGACGACCCACCAACAGCTCAGCCCTGAAGAGCAGCAGCAAACCGGCGTCGTGCCCGAGTACGTGCGCATTTCGGTAGGCATCGAGGATGTCAGAGACATCATCGCGGACATCGACCAGGCGCTTGCAGTCGCCGTGGGGTAGGCTAGCCGACTCTCGTGGTCGTGGACTTCGAAAGCACCGATTCGATGCGCAGCGGGAAGCCGCTTCGCCATGTACAAACGGCTGTCTTCCCGACGCCCGTGAAGCTACGCCACGGCGGAACGCTTCCGGGGATCGAGGTCGCCTACGAGACGTACGGGACGCTCAACGAGGACCGCAGCAACGCAGTGCTCATTTGTCATGCGATCTCGGGTGACTCGCATCTCGCACAGCACGACGAGCACGACGAGCCAGGCTGGTGGGACGGGCTGGTGGGCCCGGGGAAGGCCGTCAATACCGATCGCCTCTTCGTGATTTGTTCCAACGTGCTCGGCGGGTGCCGCGGCACTACCGGTCCGGCCACCATCAACCCCGCCACCCAGATTCCGTACGGCAGTGATTTCCCGCTGGTGACCGTCGAGGACATGGTCGACGCGCAGAAGCGGCTCATCGACTTGCTTGGCATTGCACGCCTCCGCGCGGTCCTTGGTGGCTCGCTCGGGGCACATCAGACGTTGTGCTGGGCCACCCGTCATCCCGGACACGTCCAAACAGCGGTCGTCATTGCCGGGTCGGCGCGCGTCACCTCCCAAGCGATCGCGTTCGACGTCGTCGGTCGTAACGCAATCCAGACCGACCCGCATTTTCACGGCGGGCAGTACTACGGCACACACGAGTTTCCAGATACCGGCCTCGCGCTTGCGCGCATGCTCGGGCACATCACCTATCTGTCGTCCGAAGCGATGACCCGGAAGTTCGACCTCGACCGCCATGCGCCCCGCGACATGGTGACCGACTTCGAGAAGCGTTTTTCGGTCGGTTCGTACCTCGCGTATCAGGGCGAACAGTTCGTCGGGCGCTTCGACGCGAACTCCTACGTGACGGTCACTCTCGCGATGGACAATTTCGACATGGGAGACACGCGCGAGAAGCGCCTCGAAGCGCTCCGTGCGGCTGACTGCGATTGGCTCGTTATTTCGTTTTCGAGCGACTGGCTCTTTCCGCCCGCTCAATCGCGCGAGCTCGTCGCGCTGATCACGACGCTCGGGGAGCCCGTGTCGTATTGCGAGATCGAGACCGACGGCGGCCACGATAGCTTCCTCTTACCCGCCGACATTGAAGCCTTTGGCCCCTTGGTCGCAGCGAAATTGGGGGCCCTGCGCCCTCAGCACCCGCGAAAGAGCGCCGAGGACGACCGTATCTTCGAGCTGATCCCTCCCGGCAGCTCCGTGCTCGACCTCGGTTGCGGGAAGGGCGACTTACTGGCGCGGCTCAAGGAGCGTGGCGCGCCGCTCCTATGCGGTGTCGAGGTCAGCACCGAGTTGATCGCATCGACGATGCAGCACGGCGTCGAAGCGATCGATTACGATCTCAACGTTGGCCTGCCCGAGTTCGACGACAACCGCTTCGATTACGTCGTGCTTTCATCCACGTTGCAGGTCGTTCCCAACGTCGAGCGCCTTCTCGAGGATGCGCTTCGGGTCGGACGCCGCGCCGTAGTCGGCTTCACGAACTTCGCGCACCGGACGCTCCGCGAGATGTTCGGCCTCGAAGGCCGCGCCCCGAAGGCTCCGGGTTCTTACTCCTACGAGTGGTACGACACCCCGAACCGACGCTTTCCCTCGATCCGGGACATGCTGGAGCTCTGCGAGAAAATGGGAGTCACCGTCGAGGAGGCCCGCTACTACGATGACACCCAAGGGCGAGTCATTGGCGACGACGAAGATCCAAACCTTGCTGCAGAGACCGCGCTTCTCGTGTTGAGCAAGAAGGCCGGCTAGGCGTAGTGGTTAGCGGGGGCTTCGAAGCGGCTCTCGATTCCTTGCACCCGTTTGATGACGTCCTGGGCCAAATCAGCCTCGGTGTCGTCGTCGAACCCGAGCTCCACGGTGTCAGAAATGCCCCCAAATCGCCCTTCGATAGCCTTCGGCAGGTCGTCGTACGGTGCGTACACGCAGAACTCGTCGAGCATGTCATCGGGAATCTCGGAGGCCATTTGCTTCCATTGTCCTGTCTTGGACATATGAAGGAGCTTCGCCGCGAGGTCATCCCAGCCGTGCAGGGACATCACCGGCAAGTACGACGGGGTCGAGCCGTAGAAAGCGAGACGGTACCGCACCCACTCTCGATTCTTCATCACGGTCTCTTCGTCGGGCCCCGTCATGATGAAGCCGCCACCGCACACGTCGAGCTCACTGCGGGAGCGTCCGGCCGACTCCAATCCGCGGTCGATCGCAGGCCACACGACTTCGTTCAAGTACTTTTTCGTGCAGAACCCGTGCAGGCGAAGCCCATCCGCCAC
>QMMB01000097.1 GCA_003647035.1 Deltaproteobacteria bacterium
CACGCCTCGGTCCAGCGTCCTCATATCTGCCGGATCCGAGTAGGAGGCCGGGTCGATCAGGGCGTGCGCGGACACGTCGGTTGACTGCAAGCGAAGCGTGCCCCGGCTCTTCGGCTTTCCCAGAATGAGGATGATTCCGAACATGCGATCGGTGAACCGTTGCACGGCGCCGATCTTGAACGCCGCGCCGACCATGCTGCGCACCAGCTGCCTCGACCGAGGGCCGTACATCGTGTGCGGGACGACCATCGGTGGGAGCATCCGCTGCACCATCTGACGCATCGCGGACGGAGCGGGCCAGTACACGTAGCAAGTGTCGCTTTGCGAGGCTGGAAGGTCGCTACCCTCGTTCGTTCGGAAGAAGCTGTAGAGCTGCGGGAAAAAACAATCGATGTCCCTCTTGGCCTTGAAGAACACCGGCACGTTCGGGTGATCGTGAAGCCCGTCGCCAATGCTGGGGCGATCAGCGACGATCGGGATGCCGAAAGCGCGAAGGTGATCACTCGGGCCGACCCCCGAGAGCATCAAGAGCTTGGGGGTTTCGAGAGCGCCCGCACACAGGATGATCTCCTGGGCGGCGGCGGCCCGTTTGAGCGTGCCATCGTGCTCGAACTCCACTGCTCTTGCGCGCTTCTCCGCGGTAAACACGACACGGTGAGCGCGCGCGCCGGTGAGCACCGTGAGATTCGCCCGCTCGCCCGCGTCTTTGATGAAGGCGACGTACGAGCTTCGTCGGGCGTCGCCTTCGTACGACATCCACTCGTAGCCGATGACGTTACTCATGTTGCCGTCGTTGAGGTCCTTCTTGCGCGTGAAGCCGTGTGCTTCCGCCGAGGCTATGCAGGCTTCTGTCCATTTCGTCGCCGGACGCTGGTGGGGCCGCAGCGTCTTTTCGATCGCTTCGAAGTCCTCCCGGTTGTCGTCCCAGTGCCAGCCGTCCGGCCACTCTGCGTAGTCCTCCCGCGCGCCGCGCGTGTAGACCATGCCGTTCACCGAGCCGCTACCTCCCATGACCGTTCCGGTGCCTGCGAAGATCCGATGGTTGGCGGAGTGCGCTTGCGGCACGGAGAAGCGCTCGCCCATTACGGCGTCGTTGATGAATGCTTCTTTATAGCCAGCGGCGACCAAAGTCTCTGGATGCTCTTCGGCTGCCGGACCACTCTCGAGCAGGAGCACGCGCCGATTCGAATCGTTGGCGAGCTCGGCCGCTACGATGCATCCGGCCGAACCTCCGCCGACCACGATGTAATCGTATTCGTCCATCACTGTCGTCGGCTGAACAGTTTCAGGAAACCACGCCATCGTTGCGCGAGGCCACTCCCGTACATGAGCTCGATGACGCCGCTGAAGACGCCGTAGTCCTTCTCAGCCACCGGGAAGACACGGTTCGCTTGATTGATCGGCAGGCGGTCGTCGATCACGGCCTTGATGTTGCACATCGAACGCAGCCCCTCGCGCCCATTCATCCGTCCGTAGCCAGAGGCCTTCACACCGCCGAAGGTCAAGCCCTGCGCCATGTAGGTGATGCCGGCAAACTCATTGATGGCGCTCATGCCGGCTTCGAGCTGCGCGGCGATGTTCCGGGCGCGGGGGCGGTTCTTCGAGAAGACCGAGGACGACAGACCGTAGGACACCCCGTTCGCCACCTCGACGGCGTGCGCGTCGTCTCTTACACGCATGAGGAGCATCACCGGCCCGAAGACCTCGTCCTGCGCGATGTCCATGTCCGGCGTGACGTCGGCCAAGATCGTCGGCTCGAAGTAGTCGCCCTTGTCCGCGAGGGTTCGCTTGCCACCTGCGACCACTCGGGCGCCTTGCGCGACGGCCCCGTTGACGGCCTTCTCGATCACATCGAGTTGAAGCGGCGTAACGATGGCGCCGACGTCTACGACGCCCTCACGGCTGCTGCCCTGCCGAAACTCGCTCACGAGCTCCGCGGCGCGCCTCTCGAATGCGTCGTAGAGGGCGTCATACACGAGAATTCGTTCTGAAGCGACGCAGTTTTGGCCACAATTGATGTAGCAGCCCGAAAGCGCGGCGTGGACGGCCTGTTCCAAGTCTGCGTCGTCACACACGATGAACGCGTCCTTGCCGCCGAGCTCCATCACCACGGGGACGACCCGCTCTGCACTGGCCTCGACCACGCGTCGGCCGTTGTTCACAGAGCCGATGAAAAGGATCGTATCCACGGCCGAGCGTGCGAGCGCGGCGCCGGTGGGTCCGTACCCTTGCACCGCTTGAATGAGGTCAGGATTGTGTCCGGCTTTCTCGACGACGTTGCGAAGCGCGTCGATGAACTGCCCGCTCGACCATGCAACCCACTCGGAGGGCTTCAACACGATCGCATTGCCCGACATCAGCGCGGGGATCAACGGGTTGACGATATTCTGAAACGGGTAGTTCCAAGGAATGATCGCAGCCACGACGCCGAGGGGGTGATATTCGAGGCGCGCCTTCTTGTGCACCAAGAAGCTCGAGGAGATCGGTTCTGGGCGAAGGTGCTTCTCGCCATTCTTGATCATCCAGCGAAACTTCTCGCAGGTGGGCCAGATCTCTCCCAACAATGCGTTCTCGCGCGTCTTGCCGGAGTCGCGCTGCACCGCGAGGCAGATGTCGTCTTTGGCGCCGACCGTGTAGGCGAGCAGCTTCCGCAACACGTCGCGACGCTCTTCGAACGAAGTCTGGCGCCACGCATTCTGTGCAACCTTCGCGCGCGCGACGGCCGCGCGGACATCCTCCGGTGAGTCGATGCGAACCTCACCCAACGGCTCTCGCGTTGCCGGGTCGATGCATGGGATGTGTGTGGCGGGCTCAGCCGGCTGGGCGTGCTGCTCTGCCGAAATCGGAATTGACATTCTGATTTTAGCCTTTATCATTCTGACCTACACGTGTCAACGACCGCCACCATCGTAAAGGCCCAGGAATCCCTGCGAGATAGGAAGCGTGAGCTCTATCGTGAAGCCATTCTCGACGCGGCCGAGCGGGTGTTCGGTGAGGAGGGATACGAGGCGACCAAGGTGCAGCGCATTGCCGCGGAGGCCGGGGTTTCGCTCACGACGCTGTACAGCGTCCTGCAGTCCAAGTGGGAAATCTATCGTGCGGTCAACCGTCGGCGGTTGGCCGAGGTCATGAGCCTAGCCCAAGGCATCGTTCGACAGGACACCTCGTCGCTCGATACCCTCATTGCGGGGACTCGCATGCAGCTGGCGTTTTTCATGGCGCGTCGGGACTTCACCAAGATGCAGCTCAAGGAAGTCACGGCCTGGTCGACGATCGGGCTTTTGCGCAGCCCCGAGCAGATCGAAGCACTGGGCGCCGGTTTGCAGCTTTTCGCCGACTTGTTTCGGCAAGGCATCGAGGACGGATATCTCATCGACGATGATCCGGATCTCATGGCGAGGATGGTGATCGCCTCCCAACAAGTGAGACTCGGGATGTGGATGGATCGCGGCTGCCAAGAAGCTCCGGACCGCGTCGCCGACGCCGCCCTCCGGCACCTGCTTCGGAGCTACTGCAAGACCGAATGCCTCCCTTCCGCGATGGCGGCGGCCGGTTTGGAGGACGCGCCATGAGTGTTGAGTTTCACGAGCTCACGGTCTCCGCAGTGATTCGCGAGACGGCGGAGTGCAGCTCGTTCGAGCTATCCGTCCCGGCGGTGCTCCACGAGAAATATCAATACAAGGCAGGTCAGCATCTTACGTTCGAGCTTCCCTGGGAGGACTTCAAGATCACCCGTTGCTACTCGCTGTCGAGCTGTGCCGACGTCGGTGAGCCGCTGAAAATCGCAGTGAAACGGGTCGAAGGTGGGCGGGTCTCCAACTGGTTGAACGACAACGTGAAGGTGGGCGCTTCGATCATGGCGAGTGTGCCGGAGGGCCGCTTCGTCCTCGATCCTGAGACCCGGTCGAGCGCACCGCTGTTCCTCTTCGCAGGCGGAAGTGGGATCACACCGATCATCGCCCTGTTGAAGAGTGCGCTCGCCACCACGAGACGGTCGGTCGCGGTGCTCTACGCCAACCAAGACCGGGACTCGGTGATCTATGGCGAAGAGATCGATCGGCTTGCCAACGAGCATTCGGGTCGGCTGGCCGTTCACCATCACTTTGATGCGGAGGGCGGCTACCTCAGGCCGGCGGAGGTCCGCGCGCTCCTCCATGACACCGATATCGCGGAGTTCTACATCTGTGGACCCGAACCGTTCATGGAGCTGATCGAGAGCACTCTCGCGGAGGCCGGGGTGCACGAAGAGCTCATCTACATCGAGCGATTTGTTTCTCCGGCCGACCCTGATCGCGTCGGGGTCGAGGTTATCGACGTGGCATCGTTCGAAGCGCCCGACACATTCAGCCTTTGGCTCAACGGCCGCTCCCGCACGGTTCCGTACGTGCGGGGCAAAACTCTCCTGCGGTGCGCACAGGACGCAGGGTTGCAGCCTGCACACTCCTGCGAGTCAGGTTACTGCGGCTCGTGCATGGCCCACCTGAAGACCGGCAAGGTTCACATGCGGACGCACGAAGCGCTCTCCGAGCGAGACATTGCGCGCGGCGTGGCGCTCCTTTGCCAAAGCGTACCCGCCAGCGGCGAGCCGCTCGAGCTCGACAGCGACTCGACCTCCTTTCGCACGGCATCGGCCGTAAAGTCGTCCTATGGCAAGCGCGTATCCCAGCTCGCGGCCGTCGCCGCGTTCGCATTCATGGTTGCAGGGACGCTTGTTCTCAGATTGGTGCATTAGGTGGTAAAATGAGTTCTCAGGAATCCACATGAAGGTCTTGTTCGTCATCCTTGCAAGCTACGCCTCGGCCGGACTGGCGATCGCGCTTCTGCTTTACGCCTATCACTCGACGAAGACGCAGCAGTATTTGATCAGCGACGACCCGCACCGTTCGACGAACGACCGGGAGCTCCATTGGAGAGTCGCTCTGAACACGACGGTCTCCATCACACTCATTTTCTCCGTGATGTATGGCCTTGGCGAGTACCTCTACTACGACCACGCCTCCCCGGCCTGGCGGTACCTGCTCGAGGCGGCGACGGTCATCCTGATCTACGACTTCGGCTACTACTTCATCCACCGGTATCCTTTTCACGAATGGAAGATCCTCCGCGGTGTGCATTCGGTTCACCACGCTTCCAGGAATCCGCGGGTCATCGACAGTCTCTTGCTGCATCCAGTGGAGACCATCCTCGGGCTCGGCTTGTTCTTCGGCTCAGTGGCGCTGGTCGGCGGCGTGCACATCTACGTCCTGGGCGCGCTCTTCATCACGTACACCGCGTTCAATATCCTCAACCATGCCGGCATCGACATACCGCGCTTCCCCTTCAAAACCCTGGGAGTTCTCGCGGCCAAACACGACCGGCACCATCACAGCATGCTTTCGGGCAATTACGCGTCGATCACGCCGTTGCCAGACATCATCTTCGGCACTGTGGAGTAAGTCATGATGGTTAGTTTGGTAACAGGGGGCTGCGGCTTCGTGGGCGCAGCGATTGTGAGCGCGCTCAAGGCTCGAGGCGATGAGGTCATCGTTCTCGATTTGGCGCCCGAGTGTCCGGTCGAAGGCGTCGACTACAGGCGCATCGACATCACCGACAAAGGAGCGGTCATCGAAGCCTGCCGCGGTGTCGACACAATCATCCACAACGCATCGATCGTTCACACGAAGCAAAACAAGCAGGACGTGGTGTGGGGGGTCAATCTCGGCGGCACCGAGAACATGCTCGAAGCGGCCCAGCAACAAAGTGTCCCTCGGTTCGTCTACATCAGCTCGGGAAGCGTCGTCTACGAGGGCAAGGACATCGAGAACGGTGACGAGAGCCTGCCCTATTCTTCGGTCTCTCAAGCGCCGTATGCCGACAGCAAGATCGCGGCCGAGAAACTCGTCCTTGCGGAGAACGGGAAGGGCGGCCTCGCGACCTGTGCGCTCCGGCCCCACGTAATTTTTGGTCCAGGCGACAATCGCTTCATGCCCGCGCTTCTGGCCAAGGGTCGTAATGGACAGCTTCGGTTTCAGGTTGGGCGAGGGATTTGGCTTTCCGACTACACGTACGTGAGCAATTTGACCGACGCTGTTCTTCTGGCCGATGAAGCGCTCGCCAAGGATGGCTTGAACAGCGTTGCCGCCGGCCAGGCCTACTTCATCACCAACGGTGAGCCGATGCCGTTCTGGGACTTCATTCGCAAGGTTGCCGCGCGGCTCGGTTTCCCTCCGATAAAGTACCGGGCGCCCAAGTCACTGGTCTACGTGATCGCAGCGGTCGTGGAAGGCATCGACACACTCAAGGGTGGCACGCTCAACGCAGAGGATGGCCTGACACGCTTCGCCATCCGCTACATGTGCACCCACCATTACTTCAGCATCGAAAAGGCACGCCGCGAGCTCGGCTACAATCCTTCGGTCACCGTAGACGAAGGCATCGAGCTCACCTGCCAACACCTCGAAGCGACGGGGGCCGTCTAAGCCCTGGCGCGGGCCTTCGACCGAGGCGCCTCCGTGCGCGCTACGACAGTTGATTACAATTTTATTCGTCCCTTAGGATTAGTCTCAATCTCGTTTCCTGTTCGGTAGAATATCGAGAAAAGGCCGCGTCGCGCGCCGTCATGCGGTAAAACCGCGGGGTTGCTGCGGGGGCGCCAGCTGATAAGAGGCTGGCGTTCGGGGGCTTTCGAGCCAGTCGGGGGCGAGTCGAGTGTCTAACGAGATTGTCATCCTGCTCATAGCGTGTGGCTTCCTCATCGTGATGGGGGTGCTCGAGCTGATCTTGCATCGCGGGCGGCTCGCGCGGATTCCTATTCGGATCCACGTGAACGGCACCCGCGGCAAGACCAGTGTGACCCGGCTGATCGCCGCGGGGTTGCGGGAGGCTGGCGTTCGCTGTGTGGCCAAGACCACGGGCACGGTGCCGCGCTTCATTCTGCCGAACGGCCGCGAGGTCCCTGTCTATCGACCGGGCGGAGCGAACGTGATCGAACAGAAGCAGGCCGTCACGATGGCGGCTGCGCAGCGCGCCGAGGCGCTCGTCGTCGAGTGCATGGCGCTTCAACCGCATCTTCAGTGGCTGTCGGAGTCGCAGCTCGTCCGCGCAACGCCCGGGGTCATCACCAACGCACGGCCGGATCACCTGGACGTGATGGGACCGACCGAAGAAGACGTCGCTCGCGCGCTTGCCGGAACGGTTCCGGCCGGCGGCGTGTTCCTGACTGCCGAGCGAAAGCACCGACCCTTCTTTCAACAGGTTGCGGAGGACCGGGAGTCTCGCTTCCGCGCGGCCGAGGACATCAGTCATGCGCTTACCGCCGAAGACATGGCGGCATTTCCGTATCTCGAACATCAGGACAACGTAGAGCTCGCCCTCGCGGTTTGCGAGGAGCTAGGCGTCGACAACGACACAGCGCTTCGCGGCATGTGGAGTGCCAAACCTGACCCCGGCGCGATGACCGAAGCCAAGATCGAGTTCTTCGGCCGCCATGTGATCTTCGTCAACGGGTTTGCCGCCAACGACCCCATCTCGACGCGCTACATCTGGGAGCAGTCGTTGCGCCGGCACCGCGACCTGAGAAAACGCATCGCCGTATTCAACTGTCGGTCGGACCGGCCGGATCGGTCCGAGCAACTTGCCGAGTCGTATGCACGATGGACACAGGCCGATGAAGTCGTCCTGCTCGGCACCGGGCAATATATCTTCGCGCGGGCCGCCGTGAAGAGTGGGCTCGACCCGACGCGATTGGTTTTTGTCGACCGGGACCATCCCGCCGACATTTTTGAGATCTTGTTGGGCCTCGCAGAGTCCTCCGCCCTCGTGATGGGGCTTGGGAACATTGCTGGGCCGGGATTGGCGCTCGCGGAGTACTTTGCCAATCGGGGGACGGACCATGCCAGAGATTGAGTTGTTGACCGTGTCGATCGGCCTCGGCCTCGCGGCCAGTCTTCTTTATGGCGAGCTCTTCGGGCTCGCCGCCGGTGGCATGGTCGTCCCAGGCTACGTCGCCCTCTTCGTCAACAAGCCGGTCGATATTGGCCTCACACTGCTCGCCGCTCTCATCACCTTCGGGTTTCTAAAAGGGCTGTCGCAAATCGCGATCGTGTACGGCCGCCGCCGGACGGCGCTCACCATCCTCGTCGGCTACATCGTCGGGCTGGCCTTCCGGATGTGGTTGGATAGCCAGATTACTCCGTTCTCCGAAGGGGCCATCATCGGCTTCATCATTCCGGGGCTCATCGCGATTTGGTACCAGCGCCAAGGGGTGCTCGAGACGACGCTGAGTCTCGTTACGGCAGCGATCCTCGTGCGCATGGTCTTGGTGGTGTTCCTCGGAGACGTATCGATATGAGGGGGATGTACTGGAAGCCCGAGGGTGCGTCCCAGGTGCAGCGCGCACTGGTCGCCGCCCTTGCCGTAGTCGGCCTCGTTGCTGTCGAGGTGTTCCCGTCCGAAGAGCAGCAGCCGCACTATGCGGAGAAGATGCTCGCAGCCCGCACGGCACAGGAGGCGTTGGACGTGATCCGAGATGCCTCCGAGCGGAGAGGCCTCCCGCTGCGTGCCAAGACGGATCCGTCGGCCTCCAGATTGATCGGCGAAGTGCTGTCACCCATTACGAGCGGCAGTGGCAGCTTGGTGTCCAAGCAGACTTCGGTGAACCCCAACTTCGCGGCTGTGCTGGTGCAGTGGCTCAAGGAGCTGCGAATCAAGACCGGCGACGTGGTTGCCGTCGGGGTTTCTGGCTCCTTTCCCTCCATGAACATCGCGGTCTATTCGGCTCTGCACGAACTCGGTATCGAGCCCATCATCATTTCCAGCACTGCGGCGTCGCAGTGGGGTGCCAACGATCCCAACTTCACCTGGCTCGACATGGAAGCCGTCCTGCGAAAACATCAGGTCTTTCCCTACAAGTCCGTGGCTACCTCTCTCGGCGGGGTGGGTGACGACGCGATCGGCCTCACCAAACGGGGCCGGCGTATGCTCGAGCGCGCGATCGAGCGCAACGAAATCCCGTTCCTCGCTGACATCGAGCCGGATACGAAGAGGGCACAGATCGTCGGCGAGGAAGAGGAAAAGCCTGCACCGAACTTGGCGTTATTCGATGAGGACCGCGTCCGCGAGCGCATGCGCGTCTACTACGAACGGGCGGGGGACCGCACAATCAAGGCCTACATCAACGTCGGAGGTGGAACAGTGTCCGTCGGCACGAAGGTGGGCAAGCGCAAGTTCTCGCCAGGCGTCAATGCACGTCCTCCGAAGGGGATGCAGGAAATGCCGCCTTCGGTGCTCGGCGCGTTTCTCGAGAGCGGTGTACCCGGCATTCACGTGACGCAAATCATCGACCTCGCCGAAGAGTACGGCCTCGAGATCGCCCCGCACGTCACGCCGGAGCCCGGGACTGGCGCCGTGTTTCAGA
>QMMB01000098.1 GCA_003647035.1 Deltaproteobacteria bacterium
GTCTCAGCGCCCTCCGGCGAGCGCACCGCCGTCACAGCGCCCTCCGGCGAGCGCCGCACCGGCTGGCAGGTCGGCTTCGGGGACGCCCCTGCCCATCCCCACGTCGATGCTGCCGCCACCCGCACCGATTCCCACCGGCGAACGGCGGGCGGTCGAAGCAAACCTGGGCGCAACGACACAATCCAACTTCTATGTAGGCTTTACCGGTGAAATCGCACATGGCGGCGTGTTCCTCGCAACCTATGAAGCGCTTCCGAAGGACACCTCGGTCCGCATGCTGGTAACCCTGCCCGGCGGCTTCGAGTTCGAATGCGACGGCTACGTGCGGTTCGTCCGCGACCTCATGGACTTCATGTCGGAGGCCGAGCCTGGCATGGGCATTCAGTTCGAAGACCTATCGCACGAAGGGCGAGACCTGGTGCTCCGTTTCATCCGCAAGCGCCCCCCCATCTTCTACGACGTCTAGTGTACGGATCTTTTCCCTTGTGGTCGGCTTACGTCCTCGTCGCTCCGCTGCGAGGCACATGAGTGCCTCTCGCTACGCTCCTGTGGGCGCGCTCGACCACAAGAAAAAATCTCCGCACACTAGTGCGATTAGCCTTCGCCGAGGAGCTTGCTCATCGAGGCTTCATCAACCGGCGTGAAGGTGTAGGACTCCATCTGCGTCGAGGTCACCCACGCGTAGTCCTTGACCGCGCGGCAATGCAGCTGGTCGCCTATCAGCGTGCACTCGTAGAGGTACAAATCGACGGCGTACTTCTCGTACGGATGGTTCACGAACGAAATGAGCTGACCCACCTCGACGCTCGCGCCAAGGCGTTCTCCCACTTCACGCGCCAGCGCCCCCTCATCGCTCTCGCCGTCCTCGACGCGCCCACCCGGAAAATCCCAAAGCAACGGCAGCACCGCCGTCTCGCGGCGTTGGGTGATCAGATACTGCCCACCGCGCTCCACCAGAGCAGCCACCACGCGAATAGTCTTCATCTTCGACCGCACGGTTTGGGACATAGCACCCCACCCCCGAAGTGTTTACATCGGGTAGTGGTGCACGATCTCGCGAGCAGGCCGCTCCACGTTCAAGACGGGACTGGTGATCAAGTCCCGACCCGACGCGATGAAGAAGAGCGACTCGCCGACCGTGGGGAGCCCCTCCGAGGCGCTGATCGCTCCGTTGTCGTGAAACTTGAGGCCCCCCGACACCGTGCTGCGCAGCGCGAGATGGCCGGCAAGCCACTCCCCGGTGCGGCGGTCCCGGACGCCCACACACACGTTCCGGCGCACGTGGTATTCACTGTTACGAGTCACGAAGATACGATGAATTCGGCGTTCTTTGCCCAAATAGCCCATCAAAACCCTCCTCGGGCGCTACCATGAGATTTCCGAGTCACCTTACATGTGGGATAAAGTAGGACCAAGAAACTGGCGACGGCCGCTGCTCCTGCGGCCGGACAACTTCACGCCCCCCCGGCGAACCCCTTGGGGAGGCCGCCGCATCGCGGGCAGTTTGAAGCTGAACGCCGGTTTAGAGGTTCGCGGCGTCGTGGGTGAGGCCTGGGAGCTCTCGGTGGAGCCCGATTTTCCCAGCCGGATCGTGGACGGGCCCACATTGGACGAAGTGCTTCGCGACGACCCCGCCCTCCTTGGAAAAGAGGCGCCGCTCGGTTCGACCGCGCTGCTGGTGAAGCTGGTCGACGCTGCGGACGATCTGTCCGTCCAGATTCACCCGACGGACGAGGATCCAGCTCTCGCGGCGGACGAGAGTGGGAAACCGGAAGCTTGGTACATCATCGAGGTGGTGCCCGGTGCAGGCTTGTACCTCGGTTTTCGCAACGGGGTATCCCGCCAGGACGTCGAGAGGGCGATCGACGAGGGGGGCGAGGTCGACCAGCTCATGTGGTTCGTCCCCGTGTCGCCCGGAGATCTATTGCTGATCGAACCAGGGACGCCTCATGCGATCGGCAAGGGAGTCTTGCTCCTCGAGCCCCAACGCGTCGCTGCGGGGAAGCGAGGTCTCACATACCGCTACTGGGATTGGAACCGCAGGTACGACTCCGCGGGACGCCTACACCCCGGAGGACAGCCGCGCGAGCTTCACCGGGAGCGCGCGCTCGACGTCACGCACTGGGGAGGCCCGCGCGAGGACCAGCTCCTCGATCGGATCTTCCGACGGACAGGGCAGGCCGCGACGGACGGCTCCGCGAGCTTCGAAGAGCTGATGGGCGACCAAGGGCTCATCGAGTCCGAGGTTTTTTCCCTGCAACGCTTGGCGGGCTCCGGTGATCTCGTCCTACCTGCCGCCAACCGGTTGCGCTCGCTCACCGTCTTAGATGGGTCCCTTACCCTTCACGACGGCGAACGCGTGTTCGAGCTCGCGCGCGGCCAGACCGCAGCTCTTCCCGCGTGCCTTGGTCCGCTTCGCGTCGAGCTGACCGGCGCGCATGCCATGCTGTGCGCATTGGCTTGACGACGCCATGCCCGCGTAAGACAGTGCCGCGCCTTGGTTGACGTCACCACCGGCCCGCGGCCCCTCATCTCGATCGTGATCCCCGTCTACAACGAGGAAGCGATCCTGCGTGCCGCCGTGGTGGACCTCATCGATCGGCTCGGCACCCTCCCATGGTCGTACGAGCTCATCATCGCGGAGAACGGCTCCACGGATCGAACCGTCGAGGCGGCCGCCGAGCTCGCGGCGCGCTTCCCCCAACTCGTGTGCCGGCACACCGACGAACCCAACTACGGAAAAGCACTTCGGGAAGGGATCCAGCACGCAAGAGGCGATATCGTGATTTGCGACGAAATCGACCTTTGTGATACGGACTTCTACGAGCGCGCGGTCGCACTACTACGAGACGACTCGGCGGACTTCGTCGTCGGCTCCAAAGTGATGGAAGGCGCCACGGACCAGCGTCCCTTCTTTCGGCGCCTCGGCACAATCGTGATCAACGGCATTCTCAGGGCGACCCTGGGGTTCAAAGGGACCGACACCCACGGGCTCAAGGCCTTTGCTCGCGAACTCACTCAGCCGATAGCTGCCGCCTGCCTGGTCGACCGAGATCTATTCGCGTCGGAGCTCGTCATCCGGGCCGAGCGCGCCGGGCTTCGCGTTCAGGAGATCCCAGTCCGGATCCTCGAGAAGCGGCCCCCGACGATCGGACTGGCGAGGCGCGTACCCAGCGTCTTGAAGAATTTGGTTAGGCTCTTCATTGCGATCCGGATCAAAGGGTGAGTCTGAGGTTAGCATCGATATCGGTTGATTTGGACGAGGTGCCGCTCTACGCGGCGATCCACGGGCTCGCCATTCCACACGGGCCGAGCGCGCACGCGGCCTATGACCGCTGCGTTCCGCGCCTGACCGAATGGCTGGATGACGAATCGATTCGAGCCACCTTCTTCGCGATCGGGAAAGACCTCGAACGCGACGAGAACTGCGAGACCATCTCGGCGCTCCAACTTGCAGGGCACGAGGTCGCAAATCACTCGTATCACCATCGCTATGACCTCACGCGCCGAACGCCCGCGGAAATTCAAGAAGACGTAGAGCGAGGAGCCGATGCCATCGAGAGGGCATGCGGCAAGCGGCCTATCGGGTTTCGCGCGCCGGGTTACACGGTCACCGACGCGCTGTTCAACGCGCTCGACAGAGCAGGTGTCGGTTATGACTCGAGTGTCTTCCCGTGTCCGAGTTACTACGCCGCCAAGGTCGCGACGCTGGCCGGAATCAGGCTGCGTGGCCGGAAGAGCACGAGCATTTTGGACACCCCATTCGTCCTACGCGCGCCGAGAGAGCCGTACCGGGTCGGGAAGCCGTACTGGCGACGGGGAAACGGCTTGTTGGAGCTCCCCATCGGCGTCACCCCGCTGCAACTCCCGTACATCGGCACCTCGCTGGTGCTCGGCGGAGAGAAAATCGCCGCAAGACTCACACGGCAGATGCTTGGCCGGGAGCTGATCAACCTCGAGCTTCACGCCATCGATGCCGCCGACGCGACCGAGGATGGGCTTGCAACCCTTGCGCCGCACCGCGCGGACCTGAGACGAACGGCGGCCGACAAGCTCGGCTCGCTTCGCGCGGCGATCGAGGTGATCCGCGACGCCGGCTACGAGCTCGTGACGCTCGAGGAAGCAGCCCGACGCATCAGGGCCCAACCCACCCAGTAGATTCGCGGCTCTGCACCGCGCGAACCGCGAGCTCATCGGCCTGCTCGTTGAGCCGCACGCCCTGATGGCCACGGACATGAAACAGCTTGGTATCAGGGTGCCCGTCGAGCGCCTCCCGCACCTTTTTGACCAGCTCCTTGTTGGCTTTGACCTTCCAGCCCTTGGTCAGCACGCCGATCGAATACTGCGAGTCGGTGTAGAGCCGTAGTGGCCTGCCGAGATCGCGCGCGAGCTCCACGGCGCGCAGAATCCCAGTGAGCTCCGCAATGTTGTTGGTCGCCTCGCCGATGTACTCGCTGAGCTCGCGGGTTTGGTCCGCCCATAGCGCCACCGCGCCCACGCCGGCAGGACCCGGATTGCCGCTGCACGCGCCGTCCGCGTAGGCGAGAACCTCGTCGCCCTCCGGCTTCTCCGGCGCGCTCGTTGCGCTGGTGGTCGTCCCACCGGCCTTCTTCTTCGATTTGGATGGCTTCTTGACGGCCTCGCCTGGGCCGCAAAACGAGTCCAGCTCGATCTTCGGGGCGCCACCGGGTGGCGTGAGATTCGAGGCGCCCGCGAAATAGGCACGCCCGTCGTTCGGCTTGTAGCGAACTTCGACCCTTCCATCGTTCGCAACGAGCTCGCCACTCGCATCACAACGAGCGAGCACTTCGGCATTGCGCAACCGCATTCGGCGCCACGGCATGGGGCACGCGTTAGCACGAGGGCTTGCTCCGTGAAAAGAACTTCCTACCCTCGGTCCGTGACTCGCTCGTTCAAGGTGGCCACTGTGGCGTCGATTGCGACGGCCGGCCTACTCTGGGCGTCGATGCAACAGGGGCGAACGCTTCGGACCAGCCAGGCGCTTCGTGAGCTTCCAAGCACCGCGCGAGCCGTCCTGCGCATCGACACCCGCGCGCTCGAACGGAGCGCGGCCGCGAGAACGCTAATCGAGGCATTCGTGGCGGAAGAGCAGCTCAGCGAGATCCAAACGATATGCGGGCTGGACCCACTCGCGGCCTTGAGCGAAGCCACGATGTGGGTGCGTGGGCCCGCAGACCAACCGTTTCAGTCGATTGGGCTGATGCTGCGAGGGCGTGCGGCCGACGCCTCGACGCTGGTCGAGTGTCATCGCCTGCTGGTCGAAGCCCGAGGGGGCTCCATCGTTCGCCTCGAAGGTCCCCCGGGACCGGTCGTGGCGAGTCGTGATGGCCGAAGTGCGATCGCCGTGCTCGATGATCGGACTATCGTCACCGGCTCGGTCAGAACCGTGACGGAGCTCATGGCGGTCCGGCGCGGCACCGTCCCCGCTCTGTCGGAACGGCCCCGAATGGCGACCCTTTGGCCCCGTGTGAACGCAGGAGCGAGCGTCGCCGCGGCGCTCGAGCCTCCGAAGCACTGGAAGGCGGCGCTCGAGCGTGTGGCGACGCTCGGGGACCAGGCCTCCGCCATGCAGGGCCTGCGGAGCATCGGACTGTCGGTGCAATCCGGGAGCACGCAGACGCTCGTGGTGTACATCGACGTCGACGACGCAGATCTAGCCGCCCAAGGCGCAACGGTCATCAGGGCCTGGGCCATGTCGCCGCCGAAGTCCGTGCAAGTGCCGTGGACGGACGTAGTGCGGTCGGCCCGCGTGCAGGTTCGCGAACGGACGATCGTCGTGACACTCGACGTGTCTAGTCTTGCCGAGGCTCGCTAGGGCTAGCGCTGTCGCCATCGGCACGGTCGCCGACGAAAAACTCGGACCCGAGGTATCGGTCGTGGATTCGCTGAAGCAGAATCTTGCTGACCGCAGCCGCGGGCACGGCAAGGAGCACCCCCGTGAACCCCAAGAGCTCGGCGCCGACCAGCAGCGCAAACAGCACGGTGATCGCAGAAATTCCAACGGTGTCGCCCATGATCTTCGGAGTGATGACGAAACCCTCCAAGCCCTGAATCACGATATGAACTCCAAGCACCCACAGAATCTGCTCCCAACCTTGCCAATCGAGCGCGGTCATCAGCAGGGCGGTGAGCAATGCGAGCGTGCTGCCAACGTACGGGATGAACGAAAGAAACCCTGCCATAATCCCGATAGGCAGCGCGAGGGGTACGCCGATCGAGCCGTAGCCCACGGCGTACAGCACGGCGAGGATCGCCATGACCGTGAACTGGCCTCGGAAGAACTGGCCGAGGACCAAATCGACGTCGCGAAAGAAGCTGTTGGCTTGCGGCCGATGACGCGGGGGGATGAGCTCGCCCACCTTCGCAACGATGACGTCGAAGTCGTAGAGCAAATAGAACGCAAACACAGGCACGATCAGCGCAGCGATGATCGCACCCAGGGCGGAGGCCGTTCCTCCGAGCAGCCATTTGACCACCGCAGTCACGGGCGTGTAGCCCTTCGTGAGCACCGACTGAATGTCGAGGTGGAGCTCCTCGAGCGCCTGGCCCACCGAGGTCGGAATCTCGAGCCCGTACTCGGCGAGCATCGGCTCCAACGCGGCCCGGCTGTGCGCGACGAGCGCAGGCAGCCTCCTCAAGAAGCTCGCCACCTCCTCGTAAACCATCGGGACGATGACGAGAATGGCAACCGCGGCTAGCGCAAACGAACCCACCAAGAGCACGGCGATGCCGACCGCGCGCGCGATCGGTTTTCCGCGAAGCAGACGGTTCGCTTCGATTCGGTCGACCAGCGGGTCGAGCATGTAGGCGATGAGGAAGGCGAAGAACACGGGCGCCAACACGCCACGTAGGGTGTAGAGCAACCAACCCGTGGCAACGGAAACACCGAGCCAGAGAACCCAGCGGGGGATGTTGTCACGGTCGGACATGCGAGCCTTCTACCACAGGCGTCAGGCTTGCCGCCTGAAGCAATCGGGGGCGATGCCTAGCCGGAGGCGCGAGGCCTCCGTCGCGTCGATGAATCGGGTCGTCACCGGGTCGTGATACCCACTGGCGAGATCCAAGTCCGGGTTGCCCCGCCGATAGAACTCTCCGATGCGGCGCATGGAGATCTCCCGCACGTACTTCCCGACGATCGAGGCAAGCGCGACCGGCAGGTGCCGGGCGTCGGCATCGACCTCGAAGCGAATCTCACCTACACCCTCGACCCGGTACCTACGTTGGCCGCGGCGCCCGGCGAGTGACCGAACGCGGTGCGGCTCGAAGCGCGAGATGCGCGACGCGTAGTCCCGAATGCCGCCGACCATGCCGCAGACGGCGAGCAGCCCCGCACCGTGACCGGCGTGCACGGCGCAGATGAGATCCTCGAAGAGCTCGAGGTCGACGGCGAGCTTGTTCGTGCCGGCCGAAAGCTTGGCGTTGAGGACCCCGGCGCAGGCTATCCGGCTTTGGACATCGACGATGCGAAGGCTGGAACGGCCCACGAGCTGATCGAGAAGCCCTTCGCCGTGGGACACATCACCGCCAAACGCCGGCAGCCGCAGATCGACGGCCCAGCATTGTGCGGCGGTCCGCGCGTCGGGACAGCCTGCGCGGAGGCGTCGACGGGAACCGGGAGAAACCAGGTCGAGAAATGCGTCGGCGGTGGCGGCAAGCCCGCCACCCCCCCGCCTCACGAGGGCCAAGGCGACCGACTCGGTGAACCCCATGCGACCGAAACCACCGGTCTCCTTGCTGTCGGTCAGCCCCAAAGCAAGGCCTCGCTCGCACAGGGCAGCTCGCGCATATCGGGGGACCCGGAGGGCTACCGAAGTGGCCACCAAAGGCCCCAACCGCGGCCCGAGACCGTTCTCATCAACCCCCATCACCAGCATGTTCGCCATGTACCACGGGTCTCGGAGCCGCCACCATGGGCCCAGATTGGCCAAATGGCCAAATCACGGTAATATTATGATGTTGTGGTAGCTCGGACACACGCTGCCTCTGGGAACGAGGATCAGATGCAGAGGGAAACCCCCATCGCACGGATGGTGCGCGAGGCGATCGAAGTGGTCGCCACGCCGGAGGTGCGGGTTCAGATCCTCCACCGCGCGCTGCACATGGCGCGCGAGCATGAGATCCCGGCATCCGGTGAGCCGCTGCGTCGCTTCGCGGACAAGCATCTTCGAACCGCGATGACGTTCTACCTGGGCAACGAGACCAGCGACGCAGTGATGCAAAATCTAGCGCCCATGCTCACGCTTGCCGAGCGGGTTAGCTCGCAGCCTCCGCGTAAGACGGTGCGCCCGGACGAAACGCGCAAGCTCGGCCGCCGTCGGCAACACTCCGGGGTCACGCGCAAGGATCCGGTCGATCCCCGAGAGACCGACACATCGAAGTACCCCACAGTGCAACCCATGGGCGTAGCCCTGCCCATGGTGTTCGTCGCGACCCGCGATCGCGAGCGATGCGACGCGATCGTCGAGCAGGTCGGTGACGCGGCTGCGGTTCAGCAGATCGAAGACGTCGTCGCGTTTCTCGACAACCTCAAAGCCACTGCGTCGCTGAGCCCTCTGGTCGTGATCGACTGTGTCGCGGCCTCGGTTCAACCGTCGACTATCGCCACCTTGGCGCACGAGCTTCCCAAGAGCTCGAGCGTGTTGATTTGGGGCGCGACGGACGAACACCGCGAGCTCACCGACCTAGCGACCGACGATCGAGGCTGGCTGCGCTGCGGCATCGAAGCGACGCCCGGCGATATCGCGACGCTCATCCACACGCTCCTCGGCAAACAACCAACGGACTAGGTGCAGGTCGCTCGCCGCGTCGCTGGCTCTAGCGTCTTGCTTGCGTGCGGTGTCGCTCAACCACGGCCAATGCGGAGCTTGCTCTGTGCACCCGAGGCTTCGTTCATCAGTCCCGCACCCCACTCGGAGGTGAAAGTGGTCGTCATGCGAGTCCCCACGCGTCGGCTGGTGAAGCACCCAGGTGGCCCGAACCACCGCTTCGGGCGAGCTTTCGTAGCGGGCCGCGTACCGCAGGAGGCGAGCCTTGAGCTCGTTGGAGCAGAAGAGCCACTTGACGCGCGCTTGATCGTCCATGACCAGGGTACGCACGAGATGCCAGTTGCGCGCTTCGTCGAAGCGGAAGACCCGGCCACGCAGGGTCGCGAAGCCCAGGCGACCGAAGCGCAGCCAGCCGTCGCCCTGGGCGGCCAGGCCGCCTGCGTCCCGTAGGAAAAACAGGAGATCGGCATCGCGCCCAGTGCGGTGGGTGCGATGCCGAGAATGTGCGCCCCCATGGGGCGTCGATAGATCGCCCACGCGCAGTGGGTGGCCGCCTGGGAAAGCATGGGCGACTCCACGGGCCGCACGCTCAATCGCGCCCAC
>QMMB01000099.1 GCA_003647035.1 Deltaproteobacteria bacterium
GAAGAGGTTCGTCGTGAGCTCCGTGTCGACAGTCTCGTCGACTATCAACCGGTGCGCTCCCACGAAGTCGACATGAGCCTGGTGGCCTAGGCCGCTCGCATTCGTCAGGACTTGCGCAACACCGCGACCAAGAAGCCGCCGAAGTATCGAATAGGAGAGCGGCTCGCCATGAGCTCGGCACGGCTGAGGCCGCGCGCTATCCACGGGACCCGGTGGACCGCCGCGAAAGGCGTCAGCACGCGAATGCCATGGTAGTCGACCAGCTCTAGATTGGGGGGCAACAGCTTGGGGATGTCACGAGGCGAGTCCCATCGGGTGGAGATGTCGGCCTCGGTTCGCTCGTTTCCAACCGGTTGAGGGCCGGCGGCCTTCTTTGCGAGGTAGCGAAGGCTCCACGGGTTGTAGAACTCGAGCAGGAGATGCCCACCCGGCCGGGTCACGCGCGCAGCTTCTCGCAGGGCGGCGCCGATGTCGGGGACGTGCGCGAGTACCTTGAAACTATAGGTGAGGTCGAACCGATCATCTTCGAAGGGGAGGTCGCACACGCTACCGATACGCACGTCCAGCCCGCGTTTTCGGGCGTGTTGCGCCATCCCCTCGGACAAGTCGATGCCGACCGCTTCTCGTGCGATGTCTGCAATGCGCGTGAGGATCAAGCCAGTGCCGCAACCGAGCTCGAGCACGCGTGCGCCTCGCGCGTAGGGCGTAGTGACCTGGACCTCGAGGTCGTCGATCATCCGATGGTAGCCATGGCCGCGCCCCCGCTCGTACGAGTCGCTGAAGTCGTCGTAGTAGCGCCTGGCCTTCTGTTCGGACGCGTCACTCATGGATTTCCTCGTAGAGCAGCTCGTACGCCGCAGCGACTTCTTGCGGCGAGAACCTCGTCGTCGCCAGTGCACGTGCCTTGGCTCCCACTTCGGCACAGGTCGCTTCGTCGGCGCTCAAGCCCTCGATGACTGCCGCCAGGGCTTCGCCGTCGGTTTCTACGACGACCGCGCCGCCGCCTTCCGCGAGCTCTGCGGATGGGGTTCCCGCGCCCACCAGCACCGGGCGCGCAAGGCACATCGATTCGAGCGCCACGAGCGGGTAGTCCATCTTGGCGTAGGCGGTCTGGTTGACCATGACGACGAAGTCGCTGAGTGCGAGGAGCTCGTGAATGGCGAGGGTTTCTCCAACCCAGCGGACCTGGGACTCGATGCCCCATCGTTTGGCCTGTGTGACGAGCCGCGCAAGCGATTCGTCCGCGCGGGGCGTCTTCCTTCGGCAGGCCATGAGCAGTACCGCCTCCGGGCGGCCCCATGCCGCAAAGCCCTGGAGCGCGATCTCGGCGCCACCACCAAACTCCAAGTCCCCAGGATAGATCCAAATGGGCGCGCCCGTCGGGAGGTCATGCTTCGCCCGAAACGCTTCCCGCTCTGTGGATGTGGGCTCCGCGAGAGACGGGACCGACGGTGGAATCACTCGAAGCGCACTCTCACCGACGCCCTCTTGGCGAAACCGCTCGTATGCGAAACGAGACAGCACGACGGTCGCATCTGCGAATAGCAGCTTGCGGGCCGCCACGTTCTCGGCGGGCACGCTGCATACGGTATGGACGCTCGGTACTCGCCGAACTGCACCCGCAAAGCGACCTGCGGCCGAGCTCTTCGGGTTGGGCGCGAAAAAGAAGTGCCAAAGATCGGCCGACCGGCCGAACAGCAAGTGGCGTAAGACCCCCAGGTTGTCACGCATGCTCGGAGCGAATCCCGAAGTGCTCGCGGCGCCGTAGACCGTTTCGACGCGTCCGCCGTCGATCGGGCACACCTGGCCGGGGCGGCCCATCACCACCGGGGCGTGGCGCCGCAGATGCCCCGCGACGTCGCGGACTAGGTTCTTGCTGCTGTCGTTCCAAGGGGGCGCTAGCGGCTTGGACACGAAGAGGACTTCAGCCATTGCTCAAGGGGGTTACGTCCCACCGAGCCGCGCTGCAAGTGCTTGACCTGCGAATCCCAAGGCGATAGCCAGGCGCTAATGCTCGCGGGTAGACGAATCGCCGTTGTGATGCCGGCCTACAACGAGGCGAAGCTGATTCGTGCCGCGCTCGAGGATGTTCCTAGGTTCGTCGACCACATCATCGTCGTCGACGATGCAAGCGAAGACGCGACGACGCAGGTTGCGCGAGCTGTCGAGCGCCCAATCGAGCTGATCGAGCACCAGACCAATCAAGGTGTTGGGTCCGCGATTACAAGCGGTTGCAGGCACGCGTTCCAACTTGGGGCCGAGCTTACCGCCGTCATGGCGGCGGACGGACAAATGGACCCCGCAGATCTGTCCGCGTTGCTGGCGCCGCTGATCGCAGGCGAAGCCGACTACGTGAAAGGCAACCGTCTCGGTTGGCCCGCCGCGCGCAAAGCGATGCCTTGGCATCGGTGGCTGGGCAATCACGTGTTCTCTTCGTTGACGAGGCAAGCCCTCGGCGTAGACCTGGAGGATTCGCAGTGCGGGTACGTCGCAATGAACCGCCGCACGAAAGAAGCGCTCGATTGGGACCGCGTGTGGAAGGGCTATGGGTACCCAAACGATGTGCTGAGTTACCTGACTCTCGGTGGCTTGCGCGTTGGTGAAGTCCCGGTGCGCCCGGTCTATGGGTCGGAGCAGAGCGGGATTCGGCTCCGACACGTGCTGTTCAGCATTCCGTTTGTGATCGTGCGCGCATGGCTCCGCCGTTTCGCGCGTCGAAGAGAGCTCGCACCCGAGCGGGTGCTATAGAGGCCTCCATGGCCTACATCGACATCTTCAACGGGGATGCGGATGGCATCTGCGCGCTTGCACAGCTTCGCAATGCAGAGCCGCGGGAGAGCACGCTCATCACCGGCGTGAAGCGTGACATTGCCTTGGTTGCGAAGGCCGAGGTGGCCGCAGGCGACCGAATCACGGCGCTCGATATCAGCTTCGACAAGAACCGTGAAGGGGTGCTGAAGGCCCTCGAGGCGGGCGCGGAGATCTTCTACGTCGACCACCACTTTGCTGGCGAGATCCTCGAGCGCGACAAGCTCACTACGATTATCGACACCGACTCGAACGTGTGCACGAGCCTCCTCGTCAATGGGCATTTGAAGGGCAAACACGTCGAATGGGCGGTGACCGGCGCGTTTGGCGACAACCTCAAGGCGAGCGCCCGCACCATTGCTGCGCCCCTCGACTTGAGTGAAGAACAGCTCGCTCTGCTCGAGAACCTCGGCATCTACATGAACTACAACGGCTACGGCGCGTCACTCGAGGACCTGCATTTCACCCCCGCCGAGCTCTTCGAGCTCGTACGCCCGTACGCCACGCCCTTCGCCTTCGTCGAAGAGGCGCGAGAAACATTCGACGAGCTCGAGACCGGCTACCAAGAGGACATGGCCGCGGCCGCCGCGGTGAAGCCCACCCGCCAATCCGACAAGACCGCCGTCTTCATCCTCCCGAACGAAACCTGGGCCCGCCGCGTCTCCGGCGTCTACAGCAACGACCTCGCCAACGCTTCCCCCGCCCGAGCCCACGCAGTCCTCACCGAACGCCCCGACGGTACATACCTAGTCAGCGTCCGCGCCCCCCTCGAAAACAAACAGGGCGCCGACGAGCTCTGCCGGAAGTTCCCAACAGGCGGCGGCCGCGCAGCGGCGGCTGGCATCAACGCGCTACCGGGCGATCAGCTGGACGCTTTCATCGAGGCGTTGGCCGCTTCCTATTCGTAGTTGCCCGAGCCGAGGGCGCGACCCGTCAAGATCACGCTCGGCGGCGACCGACGCCGTCAGAGACGATGACCGACGCCGTCGTTTGGAGGGGTCCGTTTGTTGCGACACAGTAGAATCACTGCGTTTCCGAGTTGGCACGGTACGTGCTTTAGGTGTGAGTCAGAACACAAACAGGAGCAACGTCATGATTCTCGAAGAATTTTCCGCCGTCCTCGACAAGGCAAGACAACAGCGCGCTGACACCATTGGCGTGGGTATTCGCAAGCACCCCGTCGTCGCCGTTCTCGTCGGCGCTGTTTTCGTCGTCGTCATTCCCGTCATGCTCATGCAGGTTCAATGGGCGCCGTCCGCGCCGATCGCCGCATCAGAACACCCCTTGTACGCCCAAGGCCCCACCAGAACGATTGACGCGGATGCTGGGCGATAGCTCCGCCTCGAGCTTCTTGTCGCCCTTCCTAAACAAATAGACGAGCGGAATGGTCAGGAGGGGAGCCGCGGTGACGCCTAGCAGGATGGCAAGGTCGGTTTGTTTGGCGCGGCTGACGCACGGCTCGGCGTTGACCAGCGCGTTGATCGAGCAAGACTGGGCGGGCTTCGGGTTGGCCGTGACGCCCACCGCGATTGCCGCTGCGGTCAATCCGATACCCAAACCTCCGCTCAGCCACCCCCACCACGGGGTCTTACTCTTGTACGGCAGCACGAGTGGCATGGCGGTTACGAGCATTGCGGAACCCGCGGCGCCCGTGACGATGAGCCCCGTACCCATGTTGAGCCACTTGCCGTGTGCGTCGAGGCTTCCGGGATCGGCGACCCAGTCGTTGCCGGCCGCGCTTCGGACACCCAGGAGACTGTAGCCGGCGAGTAGCGATGCCGCTCCGACCGAGGCCAGGGTGAGCCCCGAAACAAACTGGCCGCGTGGTGGTCGAACCTGCCCGCCGCGGTTCTTGCCTGCTTCCGGCTGCGCCGGCGCTCGCGCGAGCCCCGTCGCGCAGTCCAGTGTCGCTGGCTCTGGGACCGTGAAGTCCGTGCACTCGTTCGCGAGCAATGTCGCGGTCGCGTCGATGACGTCTTCCGTGGTCGGCCCGCTAGTCGTCGTTGGGATGCGGGCAAACGAGGAATCGCGTTGCGTCCCTCGGATCAGCCGGAGCTCGAGCGTGCCTTCTTCCGGCACCGACGCGAGCAGCACGGCGGCGGCGGGCAGCACCCTCGCGAACTCGCGCGCGTCTCTTGCACGTTGGCGCGCATCGGGTGTGTCTTGGTAGGCAAGGTGCAAGATGGATGTCGTTCGCACGGCTCGGTCGAATCGATCCACGACGAACAGGTTGGTCTTGCCGGTTGCAACCCGGACCCGATGGACGCGGTTCGGCGCACTCGGATCACATTCGACCTGTGCGCGGTACTCACCCGCGTAGAGGTCGGTCATTTCGAAAGGTGTGTTGCCAACGAGCACGCCGTTAATCCTAAGCGCGCATTCGGATGGCTCGCTCTCGACCGACAGCGTGCTCGTGTGCGCGGGACCTGGTTGGGACGCTTCGTCGTAGAGGATCGCCACGGTGGGCGGGTGCATGTAACGAGTCGGCTGGGTGTCTGGCACCATTCGCACGCACGTACGGGCCTGGGCCTCCGCTGCCGGTTTGTTAGCCGCGTCGAGCAAGGCACGGACCATGTAGAGGCAGGTGTCCAAGACCATCCGCGCCTGCTTCGGGTCTCGGTTGAGCACGTCAAGCGCTGTACTCGACAGCGCTTGCGCCTCTTCGAGCTGCCTGAGCGCCGTGGAGTACTCCCCCTTCGAGAGCTGCCGCACGGCGTCCTGTGACAACGCGACCCAATCTTCCATCGCGCTCTGCGCGATCACCGAAGGCGGGGCGGAGCCGCGTTGCTCGAAGCGGATAGTGGCCTGCCCGGACGACCAGACGCCGACGCCTTGCTTACGAAGCTCGCGACTGACCTTGCCGACGGTGGGTTGCATCCACGCGCCGTCCCCATCGGCGGCGGTCGGAAGTACGAGCCAATCCTCCGATTGAGCAAGCGCTTTTGGCAGACCCCAGAGCCACAGAACGACAACCACCAAGACAAGTCGCATCGAGCGCCACTATCTGTGGTTTGGCCACGGGACGCAATGGATCAGCGTTTGCCGATGCCCGACCAGATGCTGTCATGCATCATGTTGAGGATGCATTCGGAGTCGGGCGCTGGTTCCTCGAGCTTGAGGCGGTCATCGATCGAAAGGAACGCGGCGCCGTGCACGGCGGACCAGGCGAGGAGGCCGGCTTCGCTCACGCTCCGCGACAGCAGGCCTTCCTCTTCGCAGCCCTCGAGGACGCCTTGGAGTGCGGCGAAGGCCGCGTCGCCCGCCTCGCAAAGCCCCGGCACATCGCGAGCGGGCATCCAGCCGAACATCAGTCGAAAGAGCTCGGGATGGGCTGACGCGAACTGCAGATAGCCGACGCCGGCCCGACGGAGGCGTTCTTTCCCATCGGGCGCGCCCTCTTGGTCTGCGAGCATCACCGCGCGCAGCTTTTGAAAGCCCTCGGTTGCCAGAGCAGCCAAGAGGGCGTCTTTGTCCTCAAAGTGCCGGTAGGGCGCTCCGGGTGTGACGCCGAGTTGGCGGCCGACCTTCCTCAAGGAAAGTCCCGCCGGACCGTCTTTTTCGAGAAGGGCTTCGGCGGCTTCGAGCAAGGATTCACGTAATTCGCCGTGATGATAGGCTTTTTTGGCGCAGAGCATGTTGGATTGTAACTTGATCATGGGTTCGTTGTAAACACTGTTGACATTAAAAGTGAACGCCGTATACATCAATGTATACAGCGAATACATCAGGAGGTCAACATGAACAAGCAACTACTCACAATCGGAATCGTTCTCTCCCTCGGCACCGTCGGCTGCGCCGGCCTTGGCGTCCAGAATGGATCGACTCTCAACGCACAGGCCGAGAACGAGCAGGGGTTCGACAACCTTTGGGTCGCCCACGAAAAGGCCCCCACAGGGGGATTGGATGGGCCGGTCTATGCGGAGCAGGGCCTCGGCGCTCTCTGGGACCCCCAGGAGGAGGCCGAGACCTCCGGCGGTGCCATCGGCTCCTATGCGAATCGAAGCCTCGGAAACCTATGGAACGGGAACCTGTAGCTCACATAAGGTTACAACTTGTTGAGTTGCGGAGCGACGGGGATAAGTTTACTTTGTGTAAATAATGACCCTGCTGGTCGAGACGCAAGAGAATCTGCCCCCACCCAAGCCCATCCCCCGTCACAAGGGGCATTGGCTCTGGGGCGGGACCTTCGACTTCCAGCGGAACCCGGCCGAGTTCCTGCTCGAGGCACATGAGAAGTACGGCGACGTGTTCGTGACGCGCGTGCTGACCGGCCAATCGTACTTCATTCGAGACCCTGAGGTCGTCAACGCGATCAACGTCACGCACGCCAAGCACATCTACAAGCCCAAGGTGGTGAAGCAGATGTGGAAACCGTTCCTAGGCGACGGGCTCGTGCCGAACGACGGGGATTCGTGGAAACGGCAGCACAAGTTGCTCATGCCGGGTTTCCACAAGACACGCGTCGATGCTTACGCGCCGACGATGGCCGAGTACACGGCCGACATGGTCCGCAGTTGGACGAACGGCGAGCAACGCGACTTCCGGCAAGAGATGGCGGAGCTCACCCTTCGCGTCGTCGCCAAGACGCTGTTCGATACGGACCTCGCGCACGATTCCGAAACGGTGCACCAGGCGATGGACGACATTTGCGAGGCGCTGATCGATCATGCGCAGACTCCGATCCCGACGCCGCGCTGGTGGCCGTCGGAGCGCAACAAGCGCATGGTGCGGGCGCTCGACGCGATGGACGGCGTCATCGAACGCCTCGTCGACGCGCGTCGCAAGCAGAACAAGGACCGCGGCGATCTCATGTCGCAGGTCGTGTTCGCCACCGACGAGCAAGGCAGCATGTCGACCAAGCAGATGCGTGACGAGCTGATGACGCTGATCTTCGCGGGTCACGAGACCACGGCGCACACGCTTACCTGGGCTTGGTATCTGCTCGCGACCAATCGAGACACGCTCGCCAAGGCGCAAGCAGAGCTCGATCAGACCCTGGGCGGCAGAGCCATCGGCGCCGACGATTTGCCTGACCTGCCGTACCTCGAGATGTGCCTCAAAGAGTCACTTCGCCGTCTTCCAGCGGTCTGGATCTTCGCACGCGAGGCCCAAACCGATCTGCGTTTGGGAGACTACTTCTTCCCGAAGGGGGCGATCCTTGCGATAAGCCCGCTCGCCACGGGGCGTAATGCGAAGTACTTCGACAATCCCTTGGAATACCGCCCTGAGCGCTGGACGCGGGAGTCCGAGCGTCGGCTGCCGAGGGGCGCCTATGTGCCGTTCGCCGGGGGGCCCCGGGTTTGCCTCGGCAAGCAGTTCGCCATGATGGAGATGCGCATCATCCTCGGGACCCTGATTCAAAACGTCGACATCAATCTTCTCGATGGCTTCGAGCCGGATTTCGTCGCCAACATTTCGCTGAACCCCGGCGAGCGAGGCATGCAGATGAAGGTTCGCTTCCGTGATGGCGCGCCCGTCTTGACTGGCGATCGCGAGACGAAGCCTGCGATTTCCGATACTCACGCAGCCTGACCGGCGCCGCCCAGGCACTGACAGGGGCCCCCAGCGGCGGCTCAGGCGGCACCAGCGGTTCAGGGAACGCTTTCGCCGGGTGTACTGACCGAGATTCAGGTAAGCTTCGCCCCATGAACTACCGATATTTTGGGATGCTTAGCCTGTCATTGGCTCTGCTGGGGATGATGACTGTTGGATGCGGGACCGACTCCGGGACCACTGGCGGCACCGCGGGCACCGGAGGCGCTGGCGGCTCGGGTCCTCCTGCCGAATGCAACGTCGCTGCTCCGGCGGCGCTCGCCACGTGCGTGGATGCAGTGAACCAGACACGGCTGGCCTGCTATCTCGACACCGATAGCGCGTGTGAGAGCAGCGCCTTCGATAGTGCGCTCACCACGCTGAAGGATGGCGTCGAAGCGAGCTGCAGCGATGACGAGTTCAACTCGCTGACGGTCGATGCCTTGGTCGCCCGGTTGCAGACATCGTGTACCTCGGAGACGGGCTCGATCGAATGGCGGACGTTCGGGGGACCGCAGGGTGCGGTGTGGGCCGATGCCTTTGCCAACCAAAAGGCTTGCATGCGCACCGCACACGAGACCGCTTCCGCGCTGGTGAACGGCGCGCTGACCACGGTCAACGAATGCTTGGCAGCCGGGAACTGTGACCCAAGCGCCCTCGGCGCCGATGCGGAGGCAGCGGCCGCGGCGGCGGTGAGCGACATCGAAGCAGCTTGTCAGGGGACCGCGAGACTCGATTTCTTCATCGCCGTGACGCCGGATATCTACGTTGACCGGACGTTGGCCCAAGTCGATTGCATGGTGGCGACTTCGCACGCCGATACGGCGCCGCTCACTCTGGGGTGCGGCCCGTCGAACGTGGACATGGATCCGCCCCGGGGCGAGTACCAGCAGATCATCGTTGATGGCGTCAAGTGGGGTACACTCTGCGGAGCCGGGACCGAGTACGCGGTCCTAGTCCGGCCCGCGCCGGAGGGGGACA
>QMMB01000100.1 GCA_003647035.1 Deltaproteobacteria bacterium
CGTCTTGCGGAGCGCCCCGATGACCACGTCATCGATGATGGTGTGAGTCTTCTGCGCGAGCCGCGCGATACGCACGATCAGCACCTGCTCGATGAGCCGCAAGGCGATCACCGTGCCGATGGTGACGGCGAGCGAGATCAGCCAGGTTTGGAGTTCGTTTCCGTAGAAGGTGTCGGTGAGCTCAGGCACGTTCGCTCTTTGCGATGCGTTCGCGGGCGAAGCAACCCTCCAGGTGATCATTGACCAAACCCATTGCCTGCATGAACGCGTATGCGGTCGTCGGTCCGACGAAGGACCAGCCGCGTCGCTTGAGGTCCTTGCTGAGGGCGGTGGACGTGGGCGTTTTCGCCAGCTTCATCAGCGAGCCCCGTGTCATCGTCCGAGGGCGTTCGCTCTTTGGGGGCACCCAGTCCCAGAAAAACGCGGAAAGTGAGCCGAATTCATCCTCGAGCTCGATTGCGCGCTTCGCGTTGTTGATCGTGGACTCGATCTTGCCGCGGTGCCGCACGATCCCCGCGTCTTTGAGAAGCCGGGCGACGCTGCGCTGATTGAAGCGCGCGACTCGGTGATAGTCGAATCCGGCGAACGCGTTCCGAAAGTTCTCGCGTTTGCGCAAGATGGTCAGCCAGCTCAACCCGGCCTGAAACCCCTCGAGGCAGATCTTCTCGAAGAGCCGCACGTCGTCGTGCACCGGGAAGCCCCACTCTTCGTCGTGGTATGCGGCGTAGTCAGGCGTGCTTGCGCCCCACCAACAGCGAGCCCGCCCGTCGTCCCCTCGCACGAGCCCGTTCGGCAACCTCGGCATCTCGGCCGACGCTATCACACCCGCAGGGTCACTCTCCGATGGAAATCGCTTGCACGGGGCAAGCGTCTACTGCGTCTTGGAGCGCCTCACGAAGCTCTTCGGGCGGGTTCTCGTCCAGAATCACGAGACTCCCGTCGTTCGCGAACGAGAAAAGCTCGGGGGCGGCGCCGCGGCACTGGGCGTGCAGCTTGCATTTTTCCTTGTCGAACAGGATCTTCATGGTTCAGCCCTTCTCAATGTCATTCGTCAATCCTTGGTGCGGCACATCTCGGCCATTCGCCCGAAGGAATCCATCAGCCGCGCCATCATCGATGCATCGAGTGAGGTCTTCTCGAGTGCGCCCTTCATACATGTGAGCCATTGGTCACGCTCGCTAGCCCCAATCGGGAACGGCTTGTGGGCAAGTGGAATGATCACGCGGCCGAAGCGCTCCTGATAGTTCTGCGGCCCACCGAGCCACCCGATGAGAAACGTACCGAGCTTGTCGGTCATCTCGGACAGGTCGCCCTTGTGCATGGCGCGGATCGGTGCGGCATCAGGCAGGGTGTCCATCAGCCCATAGAAGTCTGCGGTGAGCCTTCGGACCCCGTCGTCGCCTCCGAGCAGCTCATACGGTGTCTTTTCTTCTACGGCTTCCGAAGCCACGGCACAGCCTCCTTACCGAGGGTCGAGAATCGCTGGGTAACTGCCGAGACCCCGCACGAACGAAGACGAAACGTACACGGGCGGCTTGCCCTCGGGGCTCGAGATCCGCTTGACCCGCTGTGTCATCTCCTCGAGCGACAGGCGGATCTCCATGCGAGCGAGTGACGCCCCCAAACAGAAATGGGGCCCGAGGCCGAACGAGAGGTGCTTACTCTCCTGCGAGAAGTCGCGAAAAATGTTGAAGGTGTGCGGGTCTTTGAAGTGGCGCGGGTCGCGGTTGGCGGCCGGGTAGGTGAGGCCGACCTGCTGGCCTTCTTGGATGACCTTGCCGTGCATCTCATAGTCGCGGGTCGCCGTGCGGTACATGTTCACGAACGGGCACACCCAGCGAATGATCTCTTCGACCGCGTTCGGGATCAGAGACGGGTCGTCGACGAGGGCATCGTACTGCTTCTGGTCGTTGGAGAGCCGTTCGAGGCCACCCGCGATCGCGCTTCGCGTGGTCTCCGCGCCACCCACGTTGAGAAGGACGTGCTCGAACAGCAGCTGCGACTCGTCTAGCTTTTCACCGTTGATCTCCGCGTTGATCCAGATCGAGAGGAGGTCGCCGCCCGTGCAGCCGGCCGCCATGCGATCCTGGTACATCTCTTCGTGATGCTCGCAGAAGCCGCTGAACGCGTCGTTGACACCGTCGGTCACGTACTCGGGGCCTTGTCCTCCAGCCACGATGAGGTTAACCCAGTTCAAGACCGTCTCGCGCTTTTCTGCCGGGATGTCCAACATGTCGGCGATCAGTTGCGACGGGAGAGCACCGGCCAAGTCAGCGACGATGTCGACTTCGTCCTTGACGAGCATCTTGTCAACGAGGTCGACGACGATCTCGCGCGCTCGGTCTTCCATCTTGCGCATCTGCCGAGGTGTAAAGCCGGAGGACACGAGCGCGCGCTGCTTGTTGTGCTGCTCGCCGTCCTGGTAGATCATTCCCGGGTCGGGTGGAATACCCGGCCGCACACCCTCGCTGTTGATGAAGGTCTCCGTGTCGCGCTCGATCGCGACGATGTCGTCGTACCGGAAGACCTCCCAGACGTCGTTGTGCTCATCGAAACGGATCGGCTCGTGCTCGAGGAAGTAGTCGTACATCTCGTACGGATTGTCGTGCGTTGAAGGCGCGCAAAAATCGAGGTTCTGAAACTTCACGGGGCACTTGTTTTCCACGGGTTCCTCCGAATATCCGCCAGCTGGGGATAACTTTACTGCTTGTAAACTAGTTCCATTTTAGAACAAGTTCTATTTCGGTCAAGCGCATTGTCTGCGTATGACACAAAGGAAGACAGTCGGCCGGCCGTCTAGGCTGACTTGTGAAGTCCCTCTTCGTCGGCTTCTCGTCTGATCTCGCCCGAAGGCCCGCGGCCTCTAACATTGCGCGGTCGGCATTTCGAACTGCACGTTGGCTGCGCCGGCCGCCTGCGACCTCGATCACGGGGTCTCGGCGCCGTCGGTGTTGAGGAAGACCTCGTGGATCGTCAGCTCGTTGGGTCCGCGGAACATGTCCTTCGGAGGCCGGCTTCGATGCGCCTCGGCGAATGACGGGCTCTGCGTCCACGCAACGAAATCGTCGAATGACTCCCACCAGGTCTTCACTTCGTAGTATCCGGTGCCCTTCGGTCCGGGCGTCCACTCGCCGGTTTGGTGATCGAGGTTCATCGGTCGCGGCCGGTGTACCTCGTTGCGAATGAACCCTTTGGCTTGATCCACGAGATGAACGCGCTTGCGAAAGCGCTCTTCGAAGTCGATTTCGTGGCCCTCGGCTACGGGGATTCGATTGGTGACACAGAGCATGGGCGAAGCATAGCCGCTTCGGGCCGCCTCCGTGTGCTAGAAACGCCTCGTGACTGAGTGGCAGCTCGAGAAGCATCCGAATTTCGCGGGCGTTCCGGGGCCCGTGCTCATCGTCGTCATGGACGGGGTGGGGTGCGGCGCGTCGAATGAAGGCGATGCGGTCTGGCTCGCTCGGACGCCGACACTGGATCGGCTTGCCGGCATGTCGCTGACGACGCGGCTTGCGGCACATGGCAAGGCGGTGGGCCTCCCGAGCGATGACGACATGGGCAACAGCGAGGTCGGCCACAACGCCTTCGGAGCGGGGCGCGTTTTCGATCAGGGCGCCAAACGTGTCCAGATGGCGATCGATAGCGGTGAGATTTTCGAAGGAGAAGAGTGGAGGAAGCTCGTTCGCCGCGTCAACGAGAGCGGCCAGCCGATGCACTTCATCGGGCTGCTGTCGGATGGCAACGTGCACAGTCACATCGAGCACCTGTTCGCGATGCTCCGCCGCTGCAACGAAGAGGGCGTGCAGCACGCGCGTGTCCACGTCCTGCTCGACGGACGCGATGTGCCCGAGACCAGCGCGCTCGAGTACGTCGAGGCGCTCGAGAAGGTGTTGCACGATCTCAATGAGCAGGGCGGGCGCGACTATCGCATCGCATCAGGCGGCGGCCGCATGTTCATTACGATGGATCGCTATGGAGCCGACTGGTCGATGGTCGAGCGCGGTTGGAAGCACCACGTGCTCGGCGAGGGCCGAGGCTTCCCGAGTGCAACCAACGCCGTCGAGACGCTTCGTGATGAGAACACCGGAATGATCGATCAGGATCTCCTCGCTTTCGTCATCGTCGATGGCGAGGGCAACTCCGTCGGACCGATCCGCGATGGCGCGGCCGTGGTTCTGTTCAATTTCCGGGGCGATCGCGCGCTCGAGCTCACTCGCGCCTTCACCGAGCCGGAGCTCAGCGAGTTCGATCGTGGGCCCATCCCCGACGTCGACTTCGTCGGCATGATGCAATACGACGGTGACCTCGAGCTTCCCCGCCACTATCTAGTGCAGCCGCCCGATATCGACCGGACCATGGGCGAGTATCTGGCGCGCAATCAGATCAGTCAGTTTGCGTGCAGTGAGACTCAGAAATTCGGCCACGTGACGTACTTCTGGAACGGCAACCGATCCGGGATGTTCGACGAACTCTACGAAGAGTATGTCGAAGTGCCAAGTGACCTGGTTCCGTTCGAGCAACGGCCTTGGATGAAGGCGGCGGAGATCACCGACACAACGCTCGTGGCCTTGCGGCGTGGTGGGCTACGGCATGGACGCATCAATTATGCGAACGGCGACATGGTGGGTCACACCGGCAATCTCGACGCGGCTGTCCTCGCCGTGGAGGCAGTCGATTTGTCGCTGGCTCGCCTCGTTTCCGAAATCGAGCAGCAGAACGGCGCGCTCATCGTCACGGCCGATCATGGCAACTGCGACGAGATGTTCGAGCTCGACAAGAAGTCGGGGGACTTCCATCGCGACGCGACTGGGCACCTGAGGAACAAGACCAGTCACACCCTCAACGCCGTCCCTTGCTACGTGTATGTGCCGGGGGACGATACGCTGCGCCTCGACGACGGCGTCCAGAACCCATCCATCACCAGCATTGCCTCGACGACCCTGCAGCTTCTCGGCTACGACCACCCAGACGGGTACGACCCCTCGATACTGCGATAGGCCACCACTTCATGTTGATCAATCAGCGGTAGCGCAGCCGCAGCTTGATTCCGAGGAAGTCGGCGATCTGCTGCGCGTACGACCGTGGGATCAAGTCGAGTCGGCCTTCGACGACGGCGCGGGCCCGTGCATGGGGCTCGCCCTTGAGCGCCGGAAGCACGATCTGGCTCCAGGTGAAAAGCGTCTTTCCGTCTGCGCCCTTGAGCGCGAGGGTAAGCACCGGCTCGAGCCGCTTTTGGTAGGCGACCGACGCGGTGCACAAGGCGGCGAACGTCCTGACGAGACCATCCTTGCCAACGTCGCTCGCTTCTTCGAACGAGCTCTTGAGCACATCGAGTTGTCGCGCGACCCGGGCAGGCGCAATTCGCGCGATGGCGGGCAACGCCTCAGCCGACGCCTGCACGACGCGCTTGTTCGAGGACGAAATGCCCCTCGCGAATTTCGCAACAAGCGGCACCACCAGCTCCGACTTGGCCGCAATGATCTCGCTGAGGACGCGCGCGGACTGCGTCGCCGCCGTCCGAGGGCCCTCCATCATGGTCTCGCCGTGCTCTGCGATCTTCGACTGCGGGCTTTCGTCCGCGAGAATCTTCTGCGCTGCTACCACGGCGCCACCACCGGCGGCCTTCTTGCCTGGCGTCGCCTCCGTCGCGTCGGTGTCGTCTTCGGTGCTCATCTTTTTGGTTGTCATGCGGGTCCTTGAAGTGCTTCAACGATTTGCGGTAGCGAGACTTCGTAGCGCCACGAGGTGCCTCGGTGTCCGCCCTCGTACTCCTCGTAGTGAACGGGCAGCCCACGCTTGCGGAGTGCCTCGTCGAGCATCCGCGCTGCGAAGTGTAGCCCGTGCTCATCCCTGTTGCCTGCGTCGACGTAAATAAGCGACATCGTTTCCAAAGCCGCCGTCGAAGCCTCGATTCGCTCGAGTGGGTCGTGCCGGAGCCACCGCGCCCAGACGTCGCTGCGCAGCTCGCCCGTGGCGGGGTCCATCGGAATCTGAGCGAAGGGGAAGCTGGTCGGGTCGGGCGAATAAGCCGCGCTGGCGGCAAGCACGAAGATGGCATCGAACTGGGTGGCGTTCTTGGGACCGACTGCGGGGATATCTTCTGCAAACGCGCGGAGGCCGCCAGCCAGGTCGATCGCGATCGCCGCGCTCGTGAGCATCGGTCGCATGCTGACTTCAAACGCGGCATCGCCCGCGTGGCTCCCAATGACGGAGACGACGTCCGGCCTGTCCATGCCGAGGCGCAGCGCCCCGAAGCCGCCGGACGAGCGGCCTACCACCGCGCGCCCTTCGCGCTTGGGGATCGTTTGGAACTCCGCGTCGACGAAAGAGAAGACCTCGTCGGCGAGATAGGTCTGGTAGCGGCCGGTTCCGTCTGAATCGACAAACTGCGAGCCGCCCCATCGATTGAAGCAGTCCGGCAACACGAGGATCGCGGGCTTGCAGCGCCCGTCGGCGATGAGCTGGTCGGTGAGCTCGATCGTGTTCGGCTGCCAGGGGCTCCAACTGGCGATCGAGTGATTCGTCGCCCCGAAGCCGGCGAGCATCATCACGACTGGGAAGCGCCTCGTTCCGTCGTACTGCGGCGGCAGGTAGACGTACAAATCACGCTCGCACGGGTCCCCGAGCGGGTTGTCGCTCAGACACTGGCTCTGGTGGGATGTTCGAACGACGCGGCCCTGCATTGGCGGCCTTCGCATAGCACACTCGCGCTCCCGGAGCGGGACATACAGCGATTTTCGCTACATGCGATCGACTACGCCAATGCCGACGAGCCCGAGCCCGCGGCGGATCTGCCTGGCTGTGAGGGCCGTCAGCCCGAGGCGGCTGTCTCTCGTGGGCCCCTTGGCGTCGAGCACTGGGCACTCGGCGTAGAAGCCGTTGAAGGCGCGCGCCAGTTCGTAGATGTGCTCGCAAATAAGATGTGGCTGACTGGTCGTGCCCGCTTGGTAAACGACATCGGCGAACCGCAGCAGGTGCTTGCCGAGGACCTGTTCCGCGGGTGCGTCGAGAAGGATCGTCGCACTGGCCGCCATCGCGTCCATGTCGACTTCACCCTTTGCGAAGATCGAGGCGCAACGCGCATACGCATATTGCAGATACGGGCCTGCATTGCCCTGGAACGAGATCATCTTGTCCCAGTCGAACTGGTAGTCACTGAGTCGGTTCTGACGAAGGTCGGCGTACTTCACCGCACCGATGCCCACGACCCGGGAGACCTCGTCGATTTCTTCGGATCGAACTCGCAGGCGGCCTTCGGCGATCCCTTCCTCGATACGTTGCCGCGCGCGTTGCTTCGATTCTTCGAGCAGTGACACCAGCGTGATCACGTTCCCGCTCGCGTCCCGCGTCCGCAGTGGCTTGCCGTCGTTGCCGAGCACCGTGCCGAAGCCGATGTGCTCGAGATCCATGTCGACGCCCAGCAGTTCCATCACTGCGAAGAGCTGCTGGAAGTGAAGTCCCTGGCGATTGTCGACGACGTAGAGAGCGCGATCGGCCTGCAAATGCTCTTTGCGGTACTGCACCGTCGCGATGTCGGTCGTCGAGTAGAGAAATGCACCGTCCTTCTTTCGCACGATGAACGGAGTCTTCTGTTTACGCAGCGCCTTGGGAGCACTGTCGATGTCGCCCCAGAAGACGCACACGGCCTCGTCGTCCACCCGGGCGATCCCTCGCGCGAGGAGATCCTCGACCACCCCCGGCAGGGCGTCGTGGTAGGCGCTCTCGCCGAGCCAGGTGTCGAACGAGACGTCGAGCTCGGCGTACACGGCGTCGAGGGTGGCACGGCTGACCTCCACGAAGTGTTCCCACAGCCGGCGGTTCTCCTCGTCGCCATTTTGGAGCTTCGCGAGCTCCGCGCGCGCTCGTTCGGCGAAGGCATCGTCGTTGCCCGCGCGTTCCGAGGCGAGCTTGTACACACGCTCGAGCTCGAGGACCGGTGCGGCTTGGAGCGCTTCGTCGTCCCCCCACTCGCGCATCCCGACGATCAACAGCCCAAACTGCGTCCCCCAATCGCCGAGATGGTTGTCGCGCACCACGTCGTGACCCATGAAGGACAAGATCCGCGCGATCGCGTCGCCGATGATCGTCGAACGCAGATGCCCAACATGCATTTGCTTGGCGATGTTGGGGCTCGAAAAGTCGACGACGATCCTGGAGACATCTTCCACCGCCGGTACCCCGTTGCGCGCCGGGTCGCGCAGCGCCTCGGTCAGCTTCGACGCAATCCAAGCAGGCGCCAGATGAATGTTGACGAACCCAGGCCCCGCAACCTCGGCCTTCGCGATCGCGCCGACCCCGGCGAGCGCCTCGGCAATGGGCTGCGCCAGCTCCCGCGGAGGCTTCCCGAGCTCTTTGCCAAGCGCCATCGCTCCGTTGATCTGAAAGTCCCCAAACTTCGGATCCTGGGTGGGACGTACGAGTGCCGGGCGCGGGCCGTCGAGACCAAGAGCTTTTTGGATCGCTTCAGAGCCGAGGGACTCGAGGTAGCGCTCGAGGAGCATGGCCGGAGGCTTACGGGGTCGGGGACTTCGGCGCCAGCGGGGCGTGCTAGGGTTCGGGCCCGTGAATCTCATCCGCACCATGATGCAGGGGTTGAAGCCTGTGATCCGTGCTCGCCGGGCGGTGTTCGGGCCCCGTCGTCCGACCTGGACGCTCGAGCTCGAGACTGTGGCCGAGGTTTTGCGTCGGTCGGCCAACCTGTCGATGGTGATGCCACTGCAGCTTCAACGGCGGGTGATCGACCCGCCGCGGCCGGTGACCAGGCCGATGCGGGCGGTCGATATGCAGCCGCTCGAGGCGGGTGGTGTTTCGGCGGAGTGGTTTTCGCAGCCCGAGAGCGATCCCGATCGCGTCATCCTGTATTTTCACGGGGGCGGATACTCGACTGGGTCGATCAACTCGCATCGCGATTTCCTGGCGCGGCTCTGCATCGCAAGTGGGATGAGGGTCCTGGCTGCAGACTATCGGCTTGCCCCGGAGCATCCTTTCCCAGCGCAGTTGGAGGACTCCCGGCGTGTCTATTCGTGGTTGCTCGAGGAGCAGGGGATTCGACCCGAGCACATCGTCATCGGTGGCGAGTCTGCGGGCGCCGGCTTGACCCTGTCCACGTTGGTGTCGCTGCGCGACGGCGGCCTTCCCCTGCCGGCCGCCGGCGTGCTGATTTCAGCCTGGCTCGACCTGGACCCCCGCAGCACGTCCATGCAATTCAACAGCCACTACGATTTCGTGACCCGCATCGGTCTCCGCTCGATGGCCAAACGATTCGCCCCAGCGTCCGAGCACCGTAACCCTTTAGTGTCGCCTATCC
>QMMB01000101.1 GCA_003647035.1 Deltaproteobacteria bacterium
TCGGAAAGCGCGATCCTCGCGGCGCTGGAAAAAGCGTACGCGCAGCCGGAGATTTCCTACGAAGACATCATGGAAGGCTTCGACGAGTCGGAGATCGAAGTCGCCACCACGGATGATGATGATGACCTCCTCGACCTCGAAAGGGCCAGTGAGGACGCGCCAGTTATCCGGCTTTGCAACGCGATTCTGCTGAACGCGATCAAGCAAGGCGCTTCAGACATTCATGTCGAGCCATACGAGCGCGTGCTTCGCGTTCGCTATCGCGTCGACGGTGTGCTGCACGAAGAGATGACGCCTCCGATCAAGCTCAAGAACGCCATCGCATCGCGCTTGAAGATCATGTCCTCGCTGGACATCGCCGAACGTCGTCTGCCGCAGGATGGTCGCATCAAGCTCAAGCTCGGTAAGGGCCGCGAGATGGACTATCGTGTTTCTGTCGTGCCGACGCTCTGGGGCGAAAAAATCGTCCTTCGTCTTCTCGACAAGTCGAATCTGCAGCTCGATATGACCAAGCTCGGTTTCGAACAGAAGCCACTTGCAGATTTCCGCGACGCGATTCACCAGCCGTACGGCATGGTGCTGGTCACCGGCCCAACCGGCTCAGGCAAGACGACGACGCTCTACTCCGCGATGTCGGACCTGAACGACGTTGAAACCAACATCAATACGGCCGAGGATCCGATCGAGTTCAACTTGATGGGTATCAACCAGGTGCAGATGCACGAGGACATCGGCTTGAACTTCGCGGCGTCGTTGAGGTCGTTCCTTCGTCAGGACCCCGACATCATCATGGTCGGCGAGATTCGAGACTTTGAGACCGCCGAGATTGCGGTCAAGGCCGCGTTGACCGGCCACTTGGTGTTGTCGACACTCCACACCAATGATGCGCCCAGCACGGTGACACGCCTGCTCAACATGGGCGTCGAGCCGTTCCTGGTTACCGCGTCCGTCAACCTCGTGTTGGCCCAGCGTCTAGCTCGTCAGATCTGCCAAGAGTGCAAGGTTCAGGTGCCCACCGACGAGCAGGTGCTTCTCGATGTCGGCTTCCCGGAGGACACGATCCCGGACGTGACCGCTTTTCGGGGCACGGGCTGCAAGGTCTGCAACGACACGGGCTACAAGGGCAGAATCGCACTGTACGAGGTCATGCCCTTCAAGGATCGACTCCGCGAAATCGTTCTGCAGGGCGGATCGACCGCCGAGGTGAAGGACGAGATGATTCGTGACGGCGTGTCCACCTTGCGCATGGCCGGGCTCAACAAGGTGCTTCAGGGCGTGACGACGATCGACGAGATCGTCCGCGTGACGGCTTCCGACCAGTAGTCCCGCGCTAGTCCCGCGCTAGTCCCGCACTTGGCGCGACTGCTTTAGAATCGTTTGTCAACCATGCAACCGGGTTGGGGCCTCGAAGCGCGATCGTTGATAGAAGTATGGGCAACCCTGGAAATGCCTGCCTCTTGGTGGTTTGGACGCCGAACCTATAAACCATATGACCTAGCATGGCCCTACATGGCACGTCACTGATTGTCATGTGGCCGTACCGGTGGTAGATCCGATCGCATGCGCATCAGCAACAGTTTCTCCGAAGGCGAGATTCAAGTTCTCGAATTCATCCTGCAAACCCTCTTGCGCGGAGGCACCCCTTCAATGGCCACCCGCAACAAAGACTTCGCGGCGGTTTACCGCAAGGTCATGACGATGAAGAAGCGGGTCGAAGAGAAGAAATCGCAAGCGAAGCTTTCCTCCTCCGTCGGCACCGTTGCGGCGGCCGACGAGGACGAGTTTCACCGCAGAGCCGGCTGACCGGGTTGACTGGTTTGGGTCCGTCACGTAACTGCGGACCGCTATGCTCACCCAGCTGATCGTCCTTCGGGGCGGACGCGTTCTCGATCCATCTCAGGGGCTCGATGAAACCGCCGATGTCGTAATCGAGGCGGGACGCATCAAGGACGTGGGGCGCGATGCGGGCGCCGCGTACCGGGCCGGCGAAGATGTGCGCATCGTGGACGCCTCCGGACGCTGGGTGTGTCCTGGCTTCATCGATTTGCACGTGCACCTTCGTGAGCCGGGGCAGGAGTACAAGGAAGACATTGGCTCCGGCTTGGATGCTGCGGTGGCCGGCGGTTTCACGGCCGTTTGCCCGATGCCCAACACCAACTCGACCCACGATACGCGGGCGACCACCGAGATGATGATCGCCCGCGCCGAAGCGCACGGCGGCGCGCGGCTGCTGCCTTTTGGCGCCGGCACCAGGGGGCAGAAAGGCACCGAGCTCACCGAGATGGCCGATCTGCGAGACGCGGGCGCCATCGGTGTCAGTGACGACGGGGTGTGCGTGATGAACGCCGCGGTGATGCGGCACGCAATGGAGTACGCGCGCACGTTCGATCTCCTGGTGAGCCAGCACTGCGAGGACCACCACCTCACCGAAGGCGCGCAGATGCATGAAGGGGCCCGCTCCACTCGGCTCGGGTTGCGGGGTTGGCCGCGCGCCGCGGAGGACATCATCGTCGCGCGGGATTTGATTCTGGCCGAAATGACCGGCGCCCGATACCACGTCGCGCACATTTCGAGCCTCGGGGCAGTTCGCCTGATTCGGGAGGCGAAGGCGCGGGGTTTGCGCGTATCCGCCGAAGTGACGCCACATCACTTGCTCTTCACGGACGAGGCCCTCCTCAGTTACGACACCTATTGCAAGGTCAACCCGCCCCTTCGCGAGGAGGCAGACCGCGAGGCCCTTCGAGAGGCCCTCGCCGACGGCACGATCGACTGCATAGCGACCGATCATGCTCCGCATACCGACCTCGAGAAGGACTGCGAGTTCGAAGCCGCGTCGCTCGGGATCAACGGACTCGAGAGCGCCATTGGGTCGATGCTCCGGCTCGTCCGCGACGGGGTCTTCAAGCCTCTGCGGTTCGTGGAGACGCTCTCGACCGCCCCTGCTCGATTGATCCCCGATTTCGACGGTGGCTCGCTGCGGGAGGGTCGCCGCGCGGACGTCACCCTTCTCGATCCGGAAGCGCCATGGATTCTCGACAGGGAAGCGCTACGCTCCAAGTCGCACAACACGCCGCTGCTCGGTCGCGAGCTGACGGGCAGGCCCTTCATGACGATTGTCGGGGGCAAAGTCGTATACGAGCTAGAAGTATGACCAAAGAAGCACACCTCGTACTTGCTGATGGCACCCGCTTTTCGGGGCAGAGCTTCGGCGCCGAAGGATCGGCCACCGGCGAAGCGGTATTCACGACCGGCATGACCGGCTACGAAGAGGTGCTCACTGACCCGTCTTACTGCGGTCAAATCGTCACGATGACGGCGCCTCAGATCGGCAACACCGGCGTCAACGCCGAAGACAGCGAAGCCCGGCGCCCTGCCCTGCGTGGCTTCGTCGTGCGGGAGCTGTCCGCCGTCGAGAGCAACTGGCGGACCCAAGAGTCGCTGGACGCCTATCTCGCCAAGCGCGGTGTCGTCGGGATCACCGGCGTCGACACGCGCACGCTCACTCGTCACATTCGGGACGTGGGTGCCCAAATGGCTGCCATCGGAACGGAAGACCCGGCGACCCTTCACGACCGTGCCAAAGCCGCACCGCCAATGACGGGCCAGAACCTCACCGGCGAGGTCACGACCCCCGAAGCCTACGAATGGACCGAGGGCAGTGGCGTTTGGGCGCAGCAACGCCAAGGTGCGCGTCCCTGGCACGTCGTGGCAATGGATTTCGGTGTCAAGCTCAACATCCTGCGCTGTCTCGTCGACGAAGGGTGCAAGGTGACAGTCGTTCCCGCCACGGCGAGTGCCACTGATGTGTTGGCGCTCGACCCCGACGGCATCTTCCTGTCCAACGGCCCGGGCGACCCAGCGGCGGTGTCCGGGGGTATTGCAACGGTGCGCGAGCTTCTCGGTCAGCGCCCGATGTTCGGCATCTGTCTAGGCCATCAGTTGATGAGCCTTGCGCTCGGCGGTCAGAGCTACAAGCTCAAGTTTGGCCATCGCGGGCTCAATCAGCCAGTCAAAGACCTCAAAACCGGACGCATCGAAGTCACCACCCAGAACCACGGTTTCTGCGTCGACGTTGCATCGCTGAAGGACAAGTGCGAGCTCACTCACCTCCACTTGAACGACGATACCTGCGAAGGGATCGCGCACCTCGAGACCGGCGCCTTCAGCGTCCAGTATCACCCTGAGGCCGCCGCAGGTCCGCACGACTCACGTTATCTCTTCCGCCGGTTCACCGATGCCATCGCCCAAGCACGCAGCTGACGTCGAACGCGTCCTTTCGCGCGCTGCACAGGAATGTGAGTCCCGGCGCGGCGTCTGGTTCGGCGAGGGCTTGCCACAGGGCGTGCGAACCGCCATCGAGGAGCTCGGCCGAAGCCCGAGCGAGGCTCCTGCGCAGATTGCGTTCGTCGAAGTGACCGCGGTGTCGCCGGAGGGGCGAGCAAGCAGCGATGCCGAGCTGCCGGAATTGACCTGCCCGATTGTCGGCTTGAGCTCCTCCACCCTCGACGACCTTGGCTCGCTCCTCGGCCCTCCGTGCGACAAAGGACTCCAACTCACGCGACTCATCTGTCCCGTCGCCGTCTTCGACTTCACCTCGGACGGCCTTCGCGTCCGCGAGGTCCGCCACGGCCTGACGGCTGCCGACCTTCAGCAGCAGCTGAGCACGACCCTATGGTCCGGGCCTGACCTCAAGGAGCTGGGGACGCACTAGCGGCAGGGTCAGGGTCAGGGACAGCGGCAGTACCAGCGTCAGTGGCCATGCCGGTGCCCGCGGCTGCTCCAGGGGCAACCCTGCAGAAAACACAGGGAAAAGGACCGGCCGCGCGGCCTACGCGGATGCGCTCGCCCCAAACGTGTTCTCCGGGGTTGGCCTAGCGTGGTTGCCGAAGCGCAACGGCCCCAGCTGCTATAAAAGGTCATGAGCGAGATCTACTTGCCGCTCGTCGCATTGGCGATTGTGATTGGTGTGCCCGGTTGCGGAGCCAGCGCGTTGCCGCCCCCTGCGCCCGGGATCTATCAACTTGAAATTGTGCCCAATACGCTCGTAGCGAATGTGGGGATCGATCCGCGAGGCACTTTCCGGTGGGGCGGCGGCGGGTGTGATGTCAGTTTCAATGACGGGGGCCAGTGGCAGGTTGTCGACGATCGGCTCGTGCTGATTCCGACAAGCGACAGCACGACTTTCGTTTGGCCGCTGAACCGTAGCGCGTCGGGGGTACTCACCCATGACGAGTTTAAGCGACTCGACATTGCGGCGGGGCCCCGTGAGGGCGAGCTGATTGCCTCCGGGTTTGGTGAGATATGGGGCGACTATTCGGCCAGCTGGCTCGCGGGTGGCATGTGCAGTACCGGTTGCTACTCGGCTGCCGTGCCCTGCGAAGATCCGTACGTTGGAACTTGTTACGGAAACACACCACCGCCCTATTCGCTTGGCTCATAGCCGCCCAGGCTCCCTGTCGCTGACACTGACACTGACGTACGTCGACTTCTACGCAGGAGGACGGCTCGGGATGGGCAGCACAGCGATTGGGTCGGCGCCTAGTCGTATGTCGACGTGAGGTGCCAGGCGACGGGGCCCCCGATCGCGAGCACGCCCGTCGCGAGCCGTCCTCCGGTGACTCAGCCGCACCACACAGTTGCTGGCACTGCCACTGGGCCCTACCGCCCAAGCTCTCGACGCAGCACCTGGCCGGTATGGCTGCGCTTCCGCTTCGCGATGGTCTCGGGTGTCCCCTGCGCGACGATGCGGCCTCCGTCGATGCCGCCCTCGGGGCCTAAGTCGATGATCCAGTCGGCTGCGAGCATCACGTCGGGATGGTGCTCGATGACGACGACACTGTCGCCTCGGTTGACCAGGCGATCGAGGACACCGAGGAGGCGGTCGACGTCGTCGCGGTGAAGGCCCGTCGTCGGCTCGTCCATGACGTACAGAGTGGGTCCCGCGTTGAGGCCGGCGGCGAGCTCGGAGACGAGCTTGATTCGCTGTGCTTCGCCACCGCTGAGCGTGTTCGAGGGCTGCCCGAGGTGCAGATACCCGAGGCCGAGCTCGTCGAGGAGCTCGAGCGGCTGACGAATCGTTTTCACCGGCGAGAACACTTCGACCGCTTCGGCGACTTCCAGCTCGAGCAGCTCGCCTGCATTGAGGCCTTGCCAGCGCACTGCGAGGGTCTCTGGCGTGAAGCGCATCCCGTTGCAGGTCTCGCAAGGAACGTCGACGTCGGGGAGAAACGACATCTCCACGTGAATCGAGCCCTGGCCCTTGCACTCCGGGCACCGGCCCTGATCCACGTTGAACGAGAAGCGGCTTGCGGTGTAGCCGCGCGCACGAGCTTCGGGCGTCCCCGCTAGGAGCTGACGCACCGTGTTCCAGAGGCCGATGTACGTCGCAGGAACGGAACGTGGCGTACGCCCGATCGGGCTCTGGTCGATCTCGATGGCCCGATTCAACGATTTGAAGCCTTTGATCTTCTCGAGCTCGCCGGCGGCTGAGTCGTTGACCATCCCAACCGCCTCGCGGGTCGCCCGTAGCAGCACCTCCCGCACCAAAGAGCTCTTTCCGGAGCCGCTGACGCCCGTCACGGTCACGAAGCGCTCGAGCGGGAACCGAACGTGGACGTTCTCGAGATTGTGGTGGGTTACTCCGGTCAGCTCGAGCCACGAAACGCCCTGCGTCGTGCGACGCCTGGCGGGCACTTTGGGCGGCCGCTCGAGGGCAGCCGCCGTGACCGACCCCTTCATCTTGCTCAGCTTGCCTTGCGACACGACGCGTCCACCGTGTTTACCGCCCCCGGGTCCAACATCGATGACGTGATCCGCTGCTCGAATGGTGTCGGCGTCGTGCTCGACGACCAATACCGAGTTTCCACGATCCACGAGACCCCGAAGTGCGGTGAGCAGACGTCCGGTGTCGCGCGGGTGTAGGCCGATGGTCGGTTCGTCGAGGACGTAGAGCACGCCGGTGAGCCCACTGCCGAGCTGTGCCGCAAGCCGCACCCGCTGCATCTCCCCGCCGCTGAGCGTGTTGGCGGTACGCCCGAGGCCGAGGTAGCCCAAACCGACTTCTTCGAGGAAGGAGAGGCGGCGAAGCGCCTCTTGGAGCGGGGTCTTGGCGATGATGGCGTCGCGCCCGCGGAGGTCCATTTGGCCGAGCGTCTCGACCGCCTCGGAGACGCTCAGGTCGAACAGCGTCGTGATCGACATCTCGTCGACTGTCACGCCACGCGCCAAGGGCGACAGGCGTGTCTGCTCGCATTGATCACACAGGCGTTTCTCGACGGCGCGTTTGCGTCGGCGACCACGCCAGCTCTTCTTGATGATTTCGCCGCGCCCCTCGCATGCCGGGCACTGCCCTTGCCGTGTGTTGAAGGAGAAGAACCTCGGGTCGAGCTCCGGGTAGCCACGCCCGCAGTTCGGGCACGCCTGCTTGCTCGAGAGCTGCATCTCGTCCTTGCCCGCGATGGCCCAGGCAGCCCCGCCGCCGACCTCGAGCGCCTTTTCGAGCAGCAGCAAGAGCTCGGTGCTCTTGCCTCCGGCCCGGCCGACCACGAGCTCCACGTCGTGCTCGATGTAGCGGTCGAGCTTCATCCCTGGCTCCAGCGTCTGAAGCTCGCCGTCGATGCGCGCTTCGATGAAACCGTCCTTCATCGCTTTCTTGAACAGCTCTCGGTGAATGCCCTTGCGGCCGCGCACCACTGGGGCGAGCAACGTGAGTTTTTTGGATCCGAAGCGGCGCTTTACGTCGTGAACGAGCTGAGTCGCCGGGCGTGCCGCGATCGGCACCTCGCAATCCACGCAATGCAGCACGCCGATGCGGGCCCAAATCAGACGCAGGTAGTGCGAGACCTCCGTCACCGTCGCGACGGTCGAATTGGCCCCGGCCCGCGTCATCCGCTGCTCGAGTGAGACGCTCGGCGGAACCCCGACGACCTGGTCGACCGCGGGCCGGGGAAGCTGCGGCATGTACTGGCGCGCGTACGGTGACAGGGTTTCCAGATATCGGCGCTGCCCCTCGGCGAACAGAACGTCGAACGCCAGGGTGCTCTTTCCGCTTCCGCTCGGACCCGTGACCACGACCAGCTGGTCGCGCGGGATGTGCACGGTGATGTTTTTGAGGTTGTGCTCGCGCGCTCCGGCGATCCGGATCTCTCGAAGCGGCGCAGTGGACGCCTTCGTTTTCTTCGCGGCGGCGGCCCGCTTGCCCTTCGATTTGCCAAGCGCACGCGCGAGATACGGCGCCGTCTGAGACGATTTCTTCTTCGCCACCGTCTCCGGTGACCCTTTCGCGACGATCCGGCCTCCCCCGTCCCCTGCACCCGGACCGAGGTCGATTACGTAGTCCGCATGCGCGGCCACGTGCATGTCGTGCTCGACCACGATGACGGTGTCACCCCGCGCCACGAGATCGCCGAGGACCTTCATCAATGGCTCGATGTCGTTGGCGTGAAGTCCAGCGGTCGGCTCGTCGAAGATCAGGAGAGAGCCGGGAGTGGCCCGCAGCAAGGCCTCGGCGAGCTTGAGCCGCTGCGCCTCCCCACCGGACAGCGTGTTGAGGGGCTGACCCAAGCGCAGGTAGCCCAACCCCACGTCCAGCAATGGCCTGAGCGCGCGCGAAAGGATCGCGTCGTCACCGAAATGCTCGGCCGCTTGCTGTGCGGTCAGCTCGAGGACATCAGCGATGTTGAGGCCCATATACTCGACGTCGAGCACCGGTCCGACGAAGCGCCGCCCCTGGCACTCGGGACAGCTGAAGACGACGTCGGCCAAGAACTGCATCTCGACCGTCTCCGCGCCGTCCCCGCGACAGGCCTCGCAGCGCCCGCCCGCGACGTTGAACGAGAAGAAACCCGGCTTGTAGCCACGCTCTTTGGCAAGCGGCTGCTGAGTGAAGCGCTTTCGGAAGGCCTCCCAAATCTTCAAATATGTCGCTGCGTTTCCACGTGAAGTTCGACCGAGCGGCGCTTGATCCACCCCCACCACACCCTGGAGCGGCTCGAATCCGATGATGCTCTCGTGCTCGAGCGGCGCGCCGTCCGACTTCACGCCCAGCTGACGTTGAATGGCCGGCAGCAGCGTCTCGAGGACCAGGCTGCTCTTGCCCGAGCCGCTCACGCCAGTGACGCAGGTCATCACGCCGAGCGGGAAGGAGGCATCGACCGAGCGAAGGTTGTGCCCGGACGCTCCGGTCACTTCGATCGTCCCTGCGGCCTCGCGACGCGTCCCGAACACGGCCCTATTGGATTTGAGGGCGGCGCCCGTCGCGGTCTTGGCTTTGCGCAACGCAGTCGGGGTACCGTCGAA
>QMMB01000102.1 GCA_003647035.1 Deltaproteobacteria bacterium
GGCTCTTGCGGAAGAAGAGGTTGGGGCCCAGGACCGCAACCGGTTCATCGTTTCTCGGAAGGTCGGGGCCGGCAGCGGGATCCCCCGTCAGGCCGTTCGCTTGGATCAAACGTCGTAAAGCTTGGTCGGTTTCGCTGCCGGGGTCCGACGTGGAGTCGCTGCACGCTGCTGCCGCGCACAGACACAAACCCACAACAAGCCAACTTCTCATGACGCGCTCCTTCAGCCACAACCTAATTACGATCGTCCTTCGTACAAGAGGCGTCCTCGAGCCGGCGTTGAAAGCCGGCGTTGAAAGCCGGCGCAGTCGCGCCTGGGGTCCCTGGTTTTGTAGGGCAAGTCGCCAATTTGACAAAATTCTGTCTTATTGACAATATACTTGCTATGACGCCATCGGATCTTCTTGATGAGACGCGTTTGCTCTTTCACGCGTTGAAACAGTGGTCGGAGACGTTACTTGCAGAGTCCCGCCTGACGGCAGCCATGCGCGGGGTGCTCGAGCTCATTTTGCTCGGTGGCCCGTCGACGGTGCCGGGCATGGCGCGGGCACGTGGGATGTCGCGTCAGCACGTGCAGCAGCAGGTCGACGCGCTTCTCGAACGCGGCTTCCTCGAGCGCCAAGCCAACCCGGCCCACAGGCGATCCTCGCTGATCGCGCTGACCGACAAAGGCCATGCGCTGATTCAGAACATGCGCGCAGACGAGCTCAACGCCCTGTCACGCATGCAAGTGGGCGTCTCAGACAACGCGATGCTGGACGCGGCCCAGGTGCTCTCGGCATGGCGCGTGGCGCTTCAGCGCGACACGGGCACTCGCTTGTAGGTTCGGGGGGTTGATCGTAAGCCTCTCCGCATGGGCTTGATCTACTACGCGATCCCCTTGTTCCTGGGGACGCTCTTGCTCGAGCACTGGCTCGTGCACCGGAGAGAGCAAAAGGAAGGCGCCGACACGAAGCTGGCCGGTTTCACGCCAAAAGACTCGGTCGCTAGCGTCTCGATGGGCCTCGGCTTCTTGGCGATCAACACGGTCCTCGCGCTTCTACCTTTCGCCGGGCTGGCATGGTTGTATCAGTTCCGCCTGTTCGATATCCCGGTGGTGTGGTGGTCCTGGGTGCTCCTGCTCTTCACGGAAGACTTTTGTTACTACTGGTTTCATCGGCTCCATCACGAGGTACGCACGCTCTGGGCTGCGCACATCAACCATCCCTCGAGCACGCGCTACAATTTCTCTACCGCTCTGCGGCAGTCGTGGACCACTCCATTCACTGGATACATCTTCTGGATTCCGTTGCCCCTGCTCGGCTTTCCCGTCGAGATGATTCTCATTCAGAAGTCGATCAGCCTGCTCTATCAGTACTGGCTGCACACCGAGCTCATCGGCAACCTCGGGTGGTTCGGTGTCGTCTTCAACACGCCTTCGCATCACCGTGTCCATCACGGACGCAACCCGATCTACCTCGACCGCAACCACGCAGGGATTTTCATCATCTGGGACAAGATGTTCGGCACCTTCGAGCCCGAAGGCGAAGCGGTCGACTACGGGCTCACCAAGAACATCCACACCTACAATCCCGTACGCATCGCCTTCCACGAGTGGCGTTCGATGCTCAGGGACGCCTGGAACGCCCAGACCCTGCGGGGTCGTTTGAGCTACCTCGTCAGGCCTCCCGGTTGGACGGAGGATGGCGCCGGAAAAACCTCACAGGATCTGCGGCGTGAGTATCTGGACGCCGGGTCGCCTGGCTGGCCGGTTAGTCAAAGGTGATCGTACGCGCCGCGTTCGCGGCAGCCTGGTCAATGTCGAAGACCAGCGGCATGGACTCGTTGCGCAGGTAGGGGAACAGCAGGTCTTCGTAGTTGGGCGAGTTGACATCGCCCGACTGGCCGCCTGGTAGCTGGATGGTGCAGGACGGGCCCTCTGGCAACGCCTCGCAAACGAAGCGCATCGAAGCGCCCCAGGTTTGGGTGAAATGACCATAATCCTCAGACGTCGTCGGCGTGGGATAAGCGACGTCCACGGTGTAAAGGCCACCGTCGTTGGCGAAGAGCGGGTCCTCGCCTGCAGGGTTGTCGTAACTCAGGTCGCCGAGCAGCCCCCCAATGTCGGAGAGGAGACGCAGACCATGGAGCTCACCCCATGCCCATTTCGTTTCATCATCGCCAAACCAGGCAACCAGGAAATCTCCGACGGTTGCGAGAGACTCCCCCATGACTTGGTACTTGGTCTCGACTTCCATCGTTTGGGGATTGTCCCAATAGATGTCCCGATCTTCTTCCGAGACATGGAGCTTCGTGGGATCGACGATGGAGAAGTAGACCGCGGCGCTTGGCGACCCGGCGTCTGGATCGTACGTGCTGGGCGCGAACTCATTCTCCTCGATTCGAAAGCGGAGCTCGTCGAGGAGGACGTGAAACGCCGTACATCCAGCAGACGCCCGGAGCTCCGCGGCATCGGTCACCCTATCCGAGTCGACGTACGGACCGGCAAGGCCTGTTGGGCATTCATAGTTCCACGATTCGAGCGCGCTGATTACCTTCGCGCCATTGAGCCCGGGCAAAGTCTGCTCGTCCTCCGCAATCTCGATCATCTTGGGCGCCATCCGCTCGCCGATCATGGAGAACACATCGCTGACGATTTGATCCATCGTCGCGGTGCTGTGCTGGTCGTCGATCTCTTCGATCAAGTCGACGATGCGCGCGTAGCGGTAACCCGAACTAGCCGAGACTTGATAGGGCGGGTGGCTCGCGCCGCTCGGAAGCGTTGTCGGATCCCCGTCGAGAAGGGCCCCGGTCATGTCGTTGTTTGCGGTCGCGATGTAGCCCGTGTCGGGGTTGATCGCCTGGGGAAGCCCCTGGAGCTCGAAGTACGTATCCCACTCGTAGTCCCCGCTGCGGCCGTCGATCGGCAACCAGGACGGCGCCGCCCCGTCGAGACCGGTTGCCCAGGTTCGCTTGGGAAGCTGGTTGTACGGGAACCAGCCTATGCCGCCGTCGGTGTCGACCACAACCACGTTCTGCCCGACGGTCGTGATGAGCTCGAGCGCGGTGCGCGCCTCTTCGACGGTCGTCGCGCGGTTCAGCTCGGTGAGGAAGTTGATGTCCGTGCTGATCTCCTGGGCCGTCCAACGAAGCGTCAGCGCAACGTCCTCCTCGGGGTTGTCGGGTTCCTCGAATGAGATGTCGCGAACCGGCCCGTGGTGCGGGACGAACAGCAGAGGCGGGCCTTCACACTCCGGGCCATCACAGAAGTCGTGGGTCGTTCCGTCACTGAAGGTCACCGTCCAAGGTACGCGGATGAAGTCGACTTCCGCGCCTTCGAGCATCACGCCGGTCGGGCTGCCGCTCGCATCACGGACGACCTCTTCGATGTAGACATCGGTGAAGTCCATGTTGGTGGTGGTCAGGCCCCAGGCAATGCTCTCGTTCTGGCCGATGAGTATCCAAGGCAGACCTGCAAACGTGACCCCTGCGCTGTGAAACTCCCCGTTTCCGTGGGTCTTGGCGTCGAGGTGCGCCAGGTACCACGTGGCAGGCTGGGTCATTCCAAGATGTGGATCGTTCGAGAGGAGCGCGTTGCCGCTCGTGGTGCGCGACCCGGACACGACCCAGTTGTTGGAACCCACATCCTCCCCAAGCACGCCCGCGCCTATCAGCATCCGGCGAAGCGTGTCCGTGCCCTCCAACCTCTCGGCCGCCCGGTCGAGCGCGGAGCGGGGATTCAAGGGCCGGTCGGGGCTGCACATCGCGAGGCGCTTCGATGAAGCATCAGTCCCCGACGGGGCGGGAGGTTGCCAGTCGGGCGGAAGGATCGCCGACTCCAGGAGCGGACCACGGCCCCAGAGATCCGAGAACTTAGCGTCGTCGTTGATCGACGCGCGCGCCTTGCCGGCGTCGATGATGTCCGTCTCGTCGTTGGTGAGGCTGTCGATCAAAGCAATGATGGACGCCACGCAGTCCTGCGGAGTCCACTCGGGGACGTCTTCCGGCTCGTAGTCGAGAAAGCCGCTAGAGAACTCGCGAGGGAACACCGCTCCGGGTTCGCCGTTCCTCACGTCCGCGAGCCACTTGTTGACGCCCGCACTGTAGGCTTGGAAGAGCAGAAGGGTTTTGTCGGAGGCGTGCTCGATCAGTTGCTCCTCGAGCGGCCTGCCTTCGCGGTTAGAGAAACCAGCGCGAATGTCCGCAAAAGCATCTATGAAGCTTTGGGCGGCAAACGGAATCAGGATGTCCGCGAGCCGTCCCGTCGAAAACCTTCGTCGGATATCCATCTGAACGAAGCGCTCCGATGCGTGGTAGTAGCCGAGCATCATTGCGCAGTCTTCATCGGTCGCGCAGTCGGCGTTGAGAATGCCGTGCTCATCGAAGTACGCAGTGGCGTCTGGCGGCCATTCGAGATCCCCAATGGTGCCACCGGTACCGCCAGTGCCACCCATGCCGCTGCTGCTATCGCTGCTTTCGCAGCCGACGATTGAAAAACAAAGGACCAAAAGACAGAGCACAAATCGTCGCATCGCGGCTACCTCGCTGAAGCAGGAAGGGGAACGGGAATGGCCCGGAACATACCCTGTCTGCTACCAAACCCAAACACGGGAGATCGTCGCATAGCACGCAGACTGTTCTGGGGCGGCGCGACTCGCCCGACAGGCGCGGTGCCCGGGCGCGCAGGAGATGAGGCTGACGAGAACGAAGCGGAAATAAGAACGCCGAGTGGACCAACAGATCCACTCGGCGAGTAGCAAGCAAGCTTCGGCAGCTAGTTGCGCTTGTAGCGCCGAATCCCCAAGCAAAAGGCAAGCAGTAGAAGCAGAACACCAGCGGGCCCGCTTTGGCCTGTCACCCCGACGTGACAGCCAACACCGCGCCCACCTTGAAGAACAAAGTCACCTTCTTCGACGACGTCGGGTATCCCGTCACCGTCAGAATCTATCGTTCGAGGGTCCGGCACCGTGCATGTGCTCTCCTCGCCGCAGGTCGCGTCCACGGTGCATTGATCGTCGGCCGCGCAATCGCTTCCTACGTTCCATCGGCAATCGATCGCGCACGCCTGGGGGGCGTCTCCGTTTGCCGTGCCGTTGTCGCACACCTCACCCGCGTCGACGACGCCGTCGCCACAGGTCCTGCCGACGCAAAGATTGCTCTGGCACCGTTCAGCGCTCTCGCAGTCGCGATCCTCCGCGCATGCCTCGCAGGTACTGGACGCCGCGTCGCAGATCCCGCCGGCGCAAACCGACGCTTCATCGGATTCGGTGCACGGACCGGAGCCCAGCGGGTACCGGCACACCCCGGCTGGATCGTCACAGACCAACGCGCTTCCGACGCAGTCGTCGGCCGAAGCGCAGGTTCCGTTGCCCGCGTTGAAGAGGCAGGTGTTGGTGCAGTCGTTCGTGTCGTCGACGTCACCATCGTCGCAGGACTCGCCCGGGTCGAGCATGCCGTCGCCGCAGGTGCGGGGTACGCAAGCGCTCGCGTCACAACGCTCTGCGACAGAACAATCACCGTCGTCGGCGCATGCTTCGCAAGTGGCCGGGCCCTCGTCGCAAACGCCGCTCTCACAAACGGTGGCTTCGACGCCCTCCGTGCAAGGCCCGTTGCCGTTGGCGAGCTGGCACAGCGAGCTCGTCGCGTCGCACACGACGCCGGTCCCTGACACGCAGTCGGCGACCGTCGCACAGGAGCCAAAGCCCACGTTGAAACGGCAGGCGTTGTTGCAGTCGTTGGCGTCGTCGCCGTCGCCGTCATCGCACGACTCGGAAGCCGGAATGGCGGTCAGATAGCCATCGCCGCAAGCTTGCAGCCAGTTGGGCGCTCCGTTGGCGTCGTCATCCGGAGCACCGGCTCCGGTCATCGGCGATCCCGCAACAGCACACCCGGTAGGATTTCCCGGGGCGACACAGTCTCCGTCAAACGCATCGTCGAGACCGTCTCCGTCCTGGTCGTTGGAAGCCGCTGCAACGTCACCTACCTGATCGTCGTCCGTGTCGAACGCTTCATCGGTGTCGTCGATGCCATCTGCATCGGAATCGGTGTCGAGATAGTCCGGTAGCGCGTCACCACCGACCAACGTGGCATCGGTGTTGACAGGAGCGCTCAGAGATACGCCGTCGCATTGGCCGTCCACGGGCGTTGTGTCGATGCAGCCGTCCGGTGAACCGTCGCCGTCGTCGTCGGCACCTCCTGCCTCCCGTGTGTCGGTGAGGCCGTCGTCGTCAGAATCGAGGTCTAGATAGTCCGGCACCGGGTCGCCATCTTGATTGTTGGAGTCGGCCGGATCGCCGTCGCCGTTCACGTCGGCGTTTTCGGTGGCGGTAGGAATCCCATCTCCATCGTCGTCTGCGTCGCGGAAGTCGGCCGATCCATCGTTGTCGGCGTCGCCGCTACCTTCGTGAACGTCCCAAAGCCCATCTCCGTCAGTGTCGATCACGAACAATCCGGCGACCGCTTCTTCATCCCCAGGCTCACCGGGCAACGCGCCGTAGAACAACCCGGGAGGATCGGTCGGGGCGGTCTGAACACCGGGAATGCCGCCGCTCACGTCGGCCACGCAGGCAACCACCGTCCCTTGGAGCAGCGTCTGCCCGCCCGCGCCTCCTCCACCTGTGCCGTGGTCGTCGAACTGGGCGCTGCCACCTTCGCCACCCACCGCTTGCGCGGATCCACAGCTCAATGAGAGCAGCGCGCGCACCACGATGAGGCCTCCTGCCCCTGCTCCGCCAGCAGCGTCGTTGAACCCGCCGGTGGAGTCCCCGCCGTCGTCGCCGTCGGCTTCAAAGGAGCCGCTGCCATCCACGACACCAGCACGTATGAGAACCACACCGCCGCCGTCGCTTCCCGCGCCGCCGACGTCGTTGTTCTGCTGACCAGCTCCGCCGCCGCCACCCATGGTCAGGTGGGCCAGCGCGGTGTACGCGAGCGGCGCCCCGCCGAGGCCGCCGATGTCACGTCCCGTGTTCGGAATGACTGGGTCGCCGTCCCCTCGCCAAGTGCGTCCTCCAAGACCACCTAGCCCGCCATGGCCGCCGCCGCCGCCACCGGAGTTATGGCAAACGCCACCCCCTGCGCCGTTCGCGCGGTTACCACGCCCGGTACCACCGGGAGGGTCACCGCTCACGAAATCGAGGCCGGCAATGCTCTCGCCCTTTTCGGCGCCGGTCGGGCTTGGCTCGTCGAGGCCTGTGCATCCGTTGGCGCCCGAATCTCCGAGATCGGTGCCGCCAAGGAAGCCCGCGCCATTGGCGGTCACGCTTCCATCAACCGTCACCGTTCCCGTCGCGAAGAACGCCACGATGCCGCCCTCACCCGCGACTGGATCCCAATCGGCCGCCTGGATCTCACCCGCTACATCGACCGTCACGTCGGTGTACTCGGGTACGAAGACCACTTGACTGTTGGCCGCGGCAAACGCGTTGTTCATCGCGTCGTGCAAAGTAAGAACGTTGCCCAGCACCGAGTCGATACGCGCAAGCTCGAAGCGGCCCACCGCTTGCCCAGAGAGAACGATCTCCGTCTGGTCTCCGGACGCGGGAGTCGAGTATCCGTTGACCTGCCAAACGATCACGAGGTCACCCGAGTTGAACTTCGTCCCGTCCGCAACTTCGATCGACACGTCATTCACCGCGGCGTCGACCGCAAGTCGACTGTACGCATTGACGACCTCTTGGGCGGTCACGGACTTCGGCCCGTGATGCCCATCGCCGTCGCCGAACGAGTCGTCCGAAGCAAGTCCCGCCGAAGGGCTCCCACCCACGACGCATACCGCCACCACAACGGCGGCAAGCAGTTCCCGAACCTGACGATCCTGCATGACTCCCCTTCTCCCGGCGGCCCCTCGCCCCGTAGAAACGATTACACAATACCAACGGATTCATACAGTTTCAACGGATGATATAAGAAACTTTAAGGGTCACGCGTACCCCCGAAACGACCCATCATTTCATGCAGTTACATAGCACACCGCGACGATCCAAACTTCCGCGGCTTTGCTCCGCGGGCCCAAAAATGGGTTTTCGCGGTGTGCTTCGTAAGTACGTGAAAGGAGGAGGTTTCTGAGACCGCAGCATGTCCCCTAGTCGGGGGCGGGGAGGTCGGAGCTGCCCATTAGGAAGGTGTCTACTGCTTGGGCGGCGCCTCGGCCTTCGGCGATTCCCCAGACCACCAGGGATTGGCCGCGGCGGCAGTCGCCGGCTGCGAAGACGCCTTCGGTGCTGGTGGCGTACTTGCCGTACTCCGCTTTGAAGTTGCTGCGCGCGTCGCGCTCGAGGCCGAGTTGCTCGGCAAGGGTGTCTTCTGGTCCGAGGAAGCCCATCGCCAAGAAGACGAGATCGGCTTCGAAGACTTCTTCAGAGCCAGGCACTTCGCTCATTTGCCACCTGCCGTCCGTGTCTTTCGTCCACTCGACGCGCACCGTCTCGATGCCTGCGACGTTCCCGTTGCCGTCATCGAGGAACCGCTTGCTGAGCACGCGAAACTCGCGCGGATCTTTGCCGAACTTCGCTGCGACCTCCTGGTGCCCATACTCCACCCGGAAGATGACGGGCCACTCAGGCCAGGGGTTGTCGGGTGCGCGCTCGGCCGGCGGCTTCGGTAAGATCTCGAAGTTGACCAACGACGTGCAACCATGACGCATCGAGGTGCCGATGCAGTCGGTGCCGGTGTCGCCGCCGCCGATGACGATCACGCGCTTGCCCTTGGCGCTGATGTACGCGCCGTCTTCGAGCTTGCTGTCCATCAGGCTCTTGGTGTTCTTCAGCAAGAACTCCACCGCGAAGTGCACGCCTTTGAGCTCACGCCCAGGGATGGGCAAATCGCGAGGGCGCGTTGCGCCGCAGGCGAGGATCAGTGCGTCGTTTTCGCTGCGCACCTCTCGAGCGTCCCTGTTCACGCCGATGTGGGCATTCGTCACGAACTCCACGCCTTCTGCGCGCATGATATCGAGGCGCCGATCCACGATGGCCTTGTCGAGCTTCATGTTCGGGATGCCATAAGTGAGCAGACCGCCGATTCGGTCGTCGCGCTCGTAGACGGTGACGCTGTGACCCGCTCGGTTGAGCTGTTGGGCTGCGGTGAGCCCTGCCGGGCCGCTGCCGATGACGGCGACCTTCTTACCGGTTCGCTTCGTGGGCGGCTCGGGCTGGATCCAGCC
>QMMB01000103.1 GCA_003647035.1 Deltaproteobacteria bacterium
CCCGCCCGCCACGCGCTGGGTCAATACGGCAATCCCCCCCCCTTGCCCGTGCGCGGCCAGGATGTCGTCCCCGCGCCCCTGCACGCTGCGCGCCTCAGAGTTGCTCTCCTCGCGAACGGAGCGAAGCTTACTGAAATCGTATTCGAAGGGATCTTGGGTGACCGCGTAGATGACCACCGCGACCGAGACAACCGAGAGCACCACGGACACCGCTACGACGCCCCGCGGCGCCCGTTCGGCAACGGCAGCGAACACGTCGGCATAGTGTCCCCCTCGTCCCTTTCTTTCTTTTCCGACAGGAAACGGACGAAAGCGTTCGTAGGCGGCCACTGCGGCTGGCAACACGGTGATTGCCGACACCCAGCAAAGGACCATGCCGACTCCCCCAATGATCCCGAAGTCACGAAAGCCGCGGAAGTCGGTGATCATGAGCGAGCCGTAAGCCAGGGCTGCGGCACCTGAGGCGATCATCGTGGCGAGCCAAGTGTTCTGGTGCGCTGTGAGGACGGCATCATGCACGTCGGAGCCCCGCCGTCGCTCCTCGAAATAGCGTGAAAGCCAGATGATATTGGGGTTCACACCGTTTCCGATGATGATACTTCCCAAGAACGCTGTGGACGCATTGAGCGAATCCACGGTGATGTCCGCAACTGCGAAGCTCACCAGCACCGGCGGCACGAGCCCAGCGCCTAACAAGACGATGGCCCGTGGACGCCCGAAGAAGAGAACGACGAGCAGCAGGACGATTGTCACCGTGAGCGTCGTTGCCAAGAGGAGCTCGCGTGCGATCGCCTGCTGTTCCTCCTCGGCCATGATGACATCGCCAGACAGCGTTAGTTTGAGATCTGGTGCGTACGAGGTTGGGTTCAGCCGCTCGATCTCGGCCTGCACACGGTCGATGATGCGCCCAGCGGTATTGGGATCGCTCCCGACTTCGGAGCGAATGAACATCGCGATCAGATCACCGTCCTCGTGCTGGTAATAGCCGTCGGGGAACTTCTCGGATCTCTCCTCTCCGCGATCACTTTCGGCCTCGATCTCGTCCAAGATGTCGTCGAGGCTTTCCCGTTCGTCATCCTCTAGGAGGTCGACCCATAGCGGGTTGTTCTTGAGCCGTTCTCTATCGTGGCGGTCTTCGAGGGCGTCCCGCAGCCGCTCCAAGAGGTCGAGCGAAGCGTAAAGGTGCTTGTGCTCCCGGACGAAGTCGTCATAGGCGCCGACGTTCCAGTCGACGACACCGATTTCATCGGGGGGAAGCTCCTCGAGCCGTGCCACGAGGTCCCCGACGAAGCGCCGCATCGCGTCGACGTCCTTCGAGGGTGACTGCACCGCGACCGTGAGAGCCGACAGGCCCCGAACGCGATCGCGAACCTTTTCGAGGTCCTGGACACTCGGGTAGCTCTCTGGAAGCAGAGCAATGAAACGGCTATCGAGACCGAGATTGCGGATGAAAGGCAAAGAGCCGGCAGAGATCACCGCTGCGAGGAGCAGTATCACAAAGGGCCGTTGGGTCTGCAGGTCGGCCAGCTTCTCGAGTAGTTTGCTCACCTAGACGTGTTACCGGTGTGCAGCGAATGGATAGTCGGTCAGTCGTAGTATTCGCGACCCAGGTGGGTGATCAGCTCTTCACCTTGCATCCAACGCAAAGTGTTCTTGAGCTTGCCGAGCTGCACGAAGAGGTTGTTCTCCGGATATAGACCTTCCGGCGTGATGGGGGCCTTGTAGTAGAACGAGAGCCACTCCTGAATCCCGCTAAGCCCTGAGCGGTGCGCGAGGTCCATGAAGAGCGCGAGGTCTAGAACTAACGGCGCAGCGAGGATCGAGTCACGACAGAGGAAGTCGATCTTGATCTGCATGGGGTAGCCAAGCCAACCGAAGATATCGATGTTGTCCCAGCCCTCTTTCTGGTCTCCGCGCGGCGGGTAGTAGTTGATGCGCACCTGGTGGTACAAGTCCCCGTAGAGTTCGGGGTGCAGCTCCGGCTGCAGAATAGTCTCGAGAACACCGAGCTTGCTCACCTCTTTCGACTTGAAGCTCTCCGGATCGTCGAGGACTTCGCCGTCGCGGTTGCCCAGGATGTTGGTGGAAAACCAGCCCCGAATGCCGAGCGCTCGCGACCGAAGGCCAGGCGCAAGAATGGTCTTCATGAGGGTTTGTCCCGTCTTGAAGTCCTTGCCGGAGACCGGGGTGTGCATCTCGCGCGAAAGCTCCAACATGGCGCGAGAGTCGCCAGTGGTGAGATGTGGCGCCCCGTTCGCATAGCTCACCTCCTCACGCAGGCAGGCATACGCATAGACCTGGGAGGGGCTGATCGCCGGATCGGAACGACGCAAGGCCTCCTCGAACTTACTCAACGACTCGTGAGCTTCCGTGGGCTCTCGATACACCTCCGTCGAGCCACACCAGACGGCAACGCAGCGATCGAGGCCGTTTTCTTTCTTGAACCGCCTGATGTCCTCGCGAACCGCTTCGGCGAGCTCCATCTTGTCTTGGCTGGGCTTGACGTTCTCGCCACGGAGCCGCTTGACGAACTCGGGGAAAAACACCGATTCCATCGGCTTGATCGCCGAAAGCTCATCCTTGACGGCATTCAGATGCTCGGTCGAAAGAACGTCGGCAGTGACCGCCGCCTCATACGCATTGTCGTGGAAGAGGTCCCATCCTCCGAAGACCAAGTCGTTCATGTCGGCCAGCGGCACGAAGTCGCGAATCAAAGGTGAGCGTTGGTCGGTTCGTTTTCCGAGGCGGAGCGTGCCCATCTGCGTCAACGAGCCAATGGGTTGGCCTAGGCCCTTCCGCGCCAAAATAGAGCCCGCCATGAACGTCGTGCCTACCGCGCCCATTCCAGGCAAGAGCACGCCGAGCTTGCCTGTGGCGGGTCTGGTTTTCGGCTGCGTCATTTCTATCTTCCCCGCCGGCTTCATAGCACGATCGCTCCATCCAAGTCCTCACCAAACTCGGCAATCAGACGCTCTGACTCGGCGTGGGTCTCGGGGGTGTCGACGTCGATCCAGATCGCATCGCCGATATCGGCTGCCTTCATTCGCCCCTCCGCGGCCAGAGCAGCGACCCCCTGTGAGAGCGAGCAGCCCTCGGGACCGTTGACGGCATCCAGCGCCTCGATGAGGGCAGGCGTGATCAAAAAAAGCCCCGTGTCCAGCGCATTGTATTGGTCGAGTTCTTTGCCGATTCGTTCGATGTGATCGTCCCGCACTTGGACTTTCGTCGCGTCCTCCAAGTCGAAGCAAGCGTCGATCCGATAATCGACACCGAGTACGGACTCTCGCTCCGCCACAGGATACGAAGTCACCGACTTCAGCAGCCGCGGCGACCACAAATGATCGCTCATCAAGAGCAACGTCGGCCCCCTGACGAAGTCGCGCGCCTTCAACACCGAGGTGCCGTTGGGCTTCTCGTACTCGTCGTTGGGAAAGAACGAAAGCTTCGCCCGGTGCTCGTAGCCCAAGAGGCCGCTTTTCAAGTCGTCGCCGAGGTACCCGACGACAATGCCGATCTCACGGACACCCCCTTTCTCGAGAGCCCTGATGATGCGAACGATGAGAGGCACGCCCGCGACCTCACGCAGCGGCTTGGGCACGGGGCGACCATCGGCGAGACGACTGCCGAGCCCGGCGGCAAGGATGACCGCACGGTCTCGTGTGGGTGGTGCTGTCATGAATGCTAATGGCCCATTGGTCGGCTAGCCACGACGTGGCCAATCTTCACACTGTGAACCCCGTTCACGGTGTTGTTGCAAAACTATCACAGAGTGAGGGGCTGGCCAGTGCCGCTCACCTCGATCGCGCCCGCTCCCACGAGCTCTTCGATGGTCCTGGACGTCGCATGGCGTTGCCAGATGAGCGCGACCAAAAAGATGCCGTTCATCAGGAAGACCCGGATGAAAAGGTAAACATCCAGGCGGTTGAGCATGGCGCATATCGCCATTAGGTAGCTGTGCGGGGCCAGCGACACAAGCGCCCAAAGCCGCATAGGCCAAACGTTGTTTCGCCTATAGATTTCCGCTGTTCGGTCATCGCTGTGGAGCAACTGGCTCAGGCGCCAAGCGTCGGGACTGAGCCAACTGACGACGGCCTTCTGCCGCACCAGGTGGGGCACGAGGACGTACTTCATCGCGATCTGAATGATGGGCCCCTCGTCGCGAGCTGCTTCGGCGGTTTCCCCGATCTCATCGGCATCGTGGCCTTCGCCGCTCTGGCCCGGCCGGGTCCCGCGCAGGTACGATTCCTTATAGAAATCGTAAACGGCCAGGTGCATCACCGTAAGGCCCAGAGCGGGCACCATTAGGATGAGATGGTAAGGATTATGGTAGGTTACCCAGATGTGGTAGAAGGCTGGGAAGACGGTGAAGAGGGCGACCAGGGTATCGGCCGACCCGTCCAGCGCACGCCCGAACTCCGATTGTAGGTTCTTGGCGCGGGCCAGAATGCCGTCCGCCCCGTCCAAAATCGCGGCCGCCCATAGGCAAACGCCTCCGACGAACATGGCGGTGGGCGTACCCCAAATGAACGCGCAACCCGCGACAAAACCTATCACAACGGTCGACAGCGTGATCATGTTCGGGGTGATGCGCGTCTTGAAGATCAACCGTACGAACAAATAGGCGAGGGTTCGGTGCACGTATCGGTTCACCGGATCTTCGACGTCGTTCGATTTCACGACGCTGCTGAGCGGTGGTAGGGCAGCCATCTGGGGGCGCATACGCGCGAAGGATGCAATAATTACGCCATTTCTGCGAGATTGATCACAGATCGAGACAAAAGGAGCCCAGCGGCATACGCCCTGCTAGGGAATCAGCCCATGCGCCATCACGCCCGGCAGGACCGATTGCTTCCGCTTCCTCCGCACCCGCTCAAGACGGTGGCGCGAGCCCTCAACGCCATGCGGCGGCCCGAGTCGCCCCTGCTCGCCCAGCTCGTGGTCATCCGAAGGTGCAATCTGAGCTGCGGCTACTGCAACGAGTACGACGACCATTCGCCACCAATCCCCGTCGAAGAGCTGTTCGCACGGGTCGACCATCTAGCCGAGCTGGGCTGTCTGGTTCTCACGTTGACGGGGGGCGAGCCCTTCATGCACCCCAGGTTGGACGAGGTCGTCGCTCGCGCGGTCTCCCACGGCATGGTGGTGACCGCGATCTCCAACGCGTACCCGATCACCAAAGGGTGGATCCGGCGTATGAACGACGCGGGCCTTTCGTTGTTACAGGTCTCCGTCGACAACATGGAACCCAACGAGGTGTCGCAAAAGTCGTGGTCGAAGATCAAGAAGCGCCTTCTACTGCTCAAAGAGCACGCCACGTTCAAGCTGAACGTCAACGCGGTGCTTGGATCGTCTCCCCCGAAGCAAACGCGCCACTTGATCGACGAGATCCGCTCTTTGGGGTTTTACATGACAGTTGGTCTCCTGCACGACCAACAAGGCCAGATCGATCCCGGACTGATCGGCGACATCCTTCCGGAGTTCTACGAAGAGATGCGAGCGCTCTGCAACAAGAGCTTCTTCCATCAGTTCGGCGAAGGCTGGGAACAAAAGATGCTGCAAGGAGGCACGGCTCCGTGGCGCTGCCGGGCGGGCGCGCGCTACCTCTACATCGACGAGTTTGGCAAAGTGGCCTATTGCAGCCAGCGTCGGGCCGAACCGGACATTGCCCTGCTCGAGTACACGCGCAGCGATCTCAAACGCGAGTATGACCGGCCCAAGGGCTGCGAAGAAAGCTGCACCATCGCGTGCGTTCGACGCGCCTCGAGCCTAGACGAGTGGCGCCCCCAGCGGGGCTCGGTGGCATCCCCCAAAGTGTCGCTGCCGACAGTTTGAGGAATAGTCGTGTAGCGATTTGAACTGACGACCTTCGGGTTATGAGTTCACAAAAGCTGGTTTTCGTGTGCCAACACAAGTAATCGAAATCGCTCAGAAACCTCAACGAAGACCAGCGTTAGTCCTTTCGCCATGTTCGCGGGTCGTCACTTCTTATCATTCGGCTTCACATCGTTAGGGCACCGTCAGGTCACCGAGTGCTCGGCCTATCACGAGGAGTCAATCATGACTGAGGACAGATACTACGCGGTGAGAATGCTTTGGGTGCGAGACGATGAGATCTGGCAGAGCTATCAGGAGATGGCCAAGCCGGTACTCGCTCGCCACGATGTGCGGGTGGAGCATTGGCTCGAGACGGACAAGATCGTCGGCGAGGGAATGGACAAGCCTGATCTCATCGTTGTGACATCCTACCCGAGCCGCGCAGCTCTCGAGGCGTTTGAGAGCGACCCTGATTTCAAAAAGGCGTCCATGCTTCGGGATACAAGCGCCAAGCTCCTCACCGTAACCGCGCGCTCGGGCTTACCCTAAGCGTCTCCTGGTCCCAGATCACACATCCACGACCACATTCGTCTTCGGCTTGCTGCAGCAGATCAGGACAGATCCTGGTTCCGGAGGATCGAGAGGTTCCAGGACATACTCCACTTCGCCCCCCTGCAAGCCCGACATGCAGGTCTGGCACACGCCCGATCGGCAGCTGTAGTCCGGGCTCAGGCCGTTGGCCTCCGCCAGGTCGAGGATGCTCTCTAAGGACGGGTTCCACTTGGCGCTCACACGGGACCGCGAGAAGGTAACCTCGATCTCCTCGCAGCACTCCGATGCCCCTGCTCGTCGTTTCGGGCCCGAGACTCGCTCGCGATCTTGGAGAGCCGACGCGGGTCCGAAGAACTCATAGTGAATCCGGTGCTCGGGGACCCCCAACTCGAGCAAGCCGTCGAATAGGGACTTCAGGCACGGCGTCGGCCCACAGAGATAGAAGTCGCAATCCCCGGTGGTTTCCCGGATGAGCTGCTGAACTACGTCCCCATTGACGTGCCCTTGATCGTCGTAGTCGCGGCCGATGACATCCTCCGCGGCTGGGCGGCTGTATCGAGTGTGTGCATGGACGTTGTCGTGTGCACGGGCGATCTCACGCACACTCTCGCCCATCGCGTGCACCCGTCCGTTCCGACTCCCGTGAATGAACCAGGTCGGTCGCGGGGAGCCTGATTCCACGATGGCATTGAGCATGCTGATCAAGGGCGTGAGGCCCACGCCGGCACTCAGTAAGACCACCGGCGTCTCCCCCTCGGGGTCCAGCACAAACCGCCCGCGCGGGGCCTTGGCGAGAAGCTTCGTGCCGACCTCCACCCCGTCGTGGAAGTAGCTTGAAGACACGCCTGGATATGCGTCTGGCTGGTTGGGTGGCGCGGATTCGCGCTTGATGGTGAGCCGATAGTAGTTCTTCTGCGGCGCATCGGAGAGCGAGTAAGTTCGGAGGACGGGCTGAAACTGCCCAGGGATGTCCAGTTTCAATGGCAGGAACTGCCCGGGCAGGAAGGGATCGAGCGGGTTCCCATCTTCTGGGACGAGGTAGAAGGAAGTGATGGTTTCGCTCTCGGGAACTTTCTGAGTAACCACGAGCGTTCGGAACTGCTCCTGCGCTTTGCCTCCGGCTTCCGCCTTTTGGAGCCGGGTCTGGAAGGATTGCACCCAGCCGGACGACAGGGCCTTGATCCGAAGGGCGTTCCTCGCGCCGTCGAGGTCGTCCTTCTGGAAGTAGAGAAGATTGCTAACCTCGCGAACCGTCACGCCGATGGGATCCGACTCGACGAGCTGAATCTCATCGCCCGCGCCAACGTCGCCCTCTTCGAGCACGCGAAAGTAGAATCCGGGTCGCCCGCTCTTTAGGAGTTGTGCATAGAATCCCTCGACCCCCATCTTCATGGCGAGCTTGTAGCAAGGAACGCGCGGCTGGCTCACTTCGAAAAGGGCCGTTCCAATCCGGAACCGATCGCCGACGTGGATGTGCTCATCGAGCATTCCCTCGACAGTGAAGTTCTCGCCGAATTGGCCGAATACCAAATCACTTCGCCCAAGCTCCTTTGCCCAATAGTCGTAGTTCTCGCGTGAATAGACGAGCACTGCCCGCATCTCACCGCCGTGGCCGACGAGGTCTGCCTGACGGTCGCCATCGAGGTTCAGGGTTCTCGCCGCGACTCGCCCTTCGACCGACTCCTTGAAGATGCCTGTTCGCACCATCTTCCCTTTGTGGGGGACTTCTTTGGGCAAGGAGACGTTGACCGAGAGCAGCTTCATGGTGAGCCTCGAGGAGGCGACAGCGTATATTATCGTTGGCGGGTTGTCTTCGTGAGGTCGGTGTCGTGGGCATCGGCGTACCGTGCAGGCATACTTCTGTGGGGCGGGAACAACATGTCACGCAATGCAGGACTCGAAGCGCGTGACCTTCGGGGGACGGCAACTAAGCTCGCGCGATTGAAGCGCCCTCCCCTCAGCTTGTCACGCTTGCCCAGCTTTCGGGTTATGAAGACGCGCGAGCGGTCTTGCCCATGTTGTGTGACTTTCGTCGCGTCGCTACTCCCGGCGGGTCGCGTTCGATGGCACGGATGCGGTCGTAGCGAACGATAAAGCCACGGTGCGGGCGGAAGAACGTGTCGGGGTCGAGCTCTCTTAGGCCATGGGGACCACTCTGAGAACTGAATTGCGCGGACTAGATGTTATGTCGAGGCGGTCGCCTCCATACCGGCGTCCTCGAGGAAACGCAGTTTGTCGTCGCCCGACCCGTAGTCGTCCACGGTTGCGAAGTGCAGTCGTGGCGAACAACTGTTAGCCTGCGAGGCCTTCCCATGACCGCCACGACCGCAGACGAGTCGGCTCCGACCGACACACGTCGTCCCATCGAGAAACGCCGTCCACCGCTGGTGAGGTCACTGCCGTTCGTTGGCCCGGTTCGGCAGTTCCTCGGAGATGTTCTCCCGTTCCTTATGGATAGTCGCGCCACCTATGGGGATGCGTTTCGCCTCCGGATGTTCAACCTCGAGATGACCTGCCTGTTTGGGCCCGAGGCCATCGACCTGCTCGAAGCCGGCAGCTGCTTGCGGACGAGCAAGTCCATGCACGTGCTCGACGGGGAGCTGGACAGCTGTCTCCCCAGCACCTTCGACGGCCCGCAGCACCGGATGTTCCGAAAGGCACATCTCGAGTTCATGACCGCGAGCTTGGAGTCGAAGCGCCGGGAGGACATCCAGGGTCGCCTCGCTGAGCACACCGCGGGATGGCGCGCCGGAGATCAG
>QMMB01000104.1 GCA_003647035.1 Deltaproteobacteria bacterium
CGGACCCAAAGCGCGCGAAAGCCTATCTGCAGCTCGCAGAGCTCTACTTCCACAAGAACGAGCTTGCCGAAGCCCGAAGTTGGTATGAAAAAACCCTCTTAGTCGAGCCTGGGAACTACACCTATATCGCGTCACTGAAGGCGGGGGTTTGCGCACTTCGACTTGGAGATCCGCACGGCGCCGAGCAACATCTGCGTCGCGCGAGCGAGTCGGACCCAAGGCAGTGGCAGCCGCTCTATCGCCTCGCCTGTGCGGAGTCACAGCAAGGCGACGTCGAGGCAGCGCTCCGCGCCCTGGAAGCCGCCGCTGCCAAGGGCTTTGCCGATGTGTCGACGCTGCAAGGCGATGCGTGCTTGCGCCCGCTGGCGGCGGAACCCAGATTTCAAATCTTGGTTCGTACGTTGGGCGGTGGCGCGCAGCGCTAGCGCACTCAGAAAGGATCCTCGACGGAATAGCCGGGCGGAGTGGAGGCGGTGGGAATCGAACCGTCTTCGGTTGACCCTGTTTCGCATGATTCAGTGGCTATTACGCGGAATGACCTGGACGCGGACAGTCCGTTGAAACCCAGTGAATCCGAGTTGGTCGATCAACTCGGGACACGTGTCCTGAAACTCTGGGGGGTGCTCCGTGTCGTCTGAGCCCTCGGGCGCTCTGGGTGGCTCCTCAAAGCATCTCCTGTTCTCTGCATTGAATTCCCAAAAAGCTTGACCGATTCTCGGACGGTTTCCGGGACACGTATCGACAAGAACAGGTCCAAAGAACACGAAGAAAACGCGCTGCCCGACATTCTTATGACAATGTCACAAATCCCTGATGTGAATCGGGAGCTCGCGGAGGTAAGCGCCGTGCTGTCTGTGGCTGATGCGCTCCGACGAAAGCGTGGGTCTTCTTCAGGAAGCGGGGCGTCCTCGTAGTCGTCGAGCGGCGACGACCTCGAGCTCGAGGCTCAGACGTTTGGCTACTAGGTCGTGCGATCGGCATCGGACCAAGCACCAGAGCAACCCAGCGAGCTCGTCCCCCTGGAGCGTCTCTCGGCCTTCCAAGAACACCTCAGTCAGCTCCGCAGCGGAGCGCTCCATGTAGGGGCGCACTGCATCGTGCAGCGTGCGGTCTACGAGCACAGCGCAGCGTCGCCATATTGCAGGTGATTCGAGCGCCGCGCGCGCGAGTAGGCGGTAGATTGTCGATGGCCAGCGCGCGATCGGGGCATCGCCTGGGCAACCCAGACACCAGGCTGCCGTTTCGACGTCCAGCACGATGGCGAGCACGAGTCGCAGTACCTCCTCTCGGCCCGCCACAGAGGTCTGATCCTGTAAGAGCCGGATATGATGTAACTTTTGAACGTCTGCGTAGCCCATCGTTACCTGCAAATGAAAATCACTTTCAATAAGGTGCCGCACTCCGATCGTTTCGTCAACGAAAAAAAGCCCCCGCGCATCGGCGGGTGGTCGTCTTGCACCATGGCGGCCGCAACGTACTGCGCGTCCTAGAAGAGAATCTGCCGGCGCCGCGTAAGGGCGAGGTGCGTGTGAGAATCCCGAGGAAGCTGCGGACGCTGGACGGGAGGAAAGATGGCTACGCTGCGAACGCCATGCAATCTTGATTAGAGCTTAATCTAGCCGAGGGGGATGAATGATGAAGAGGCTGTTTCTACTAGTGATGACGTCTGTGATGCTGGCGGGGTGCGGAGACTCGGGTGCTGTGGGTGGTTCTTGCACGACTGCAGAGGATTGCGGCGCCGGCCTTTGCATCGTGAACGGTAGCTTTCCGGACGGACTCTGCACACCGGCTTGCGACGTCGACGACGAGTGTCCCGAAGGGTTCAGCTGCATCTCGCGAAGTAGCGGAATCTGCCTTCTGAACTGCACCGGCACGCAAGAATGTGAAGCGCTGCGCGGTGACGCATGGCAGTGCCGCGAGGAGTCGTTACAGGAAGGCGGAGGCAACCGGCTCGTATGCATCGGCGACTGACCCGCATCGGCTGATGGCCCTCGAACGACTCGGGTGAGGTCGTCCGCGGCACGTTCGCCGTCTAGGGTCAGTCAACGCTGTTCCCGGTGAATAACGCCAGCACTCCGAGAACGACGAACAACGCCGCGGCCACCCTGCGCATCACCTTCATGTTGACGCGATGGGCCAGCGCTTCGCCTAACCACACAGCAGGGACATTCGCGATCATCATGCCAAGCGTCGTCCCTAGAACAACGGCGACCAGCGGCTCGTAGCGCGCGGCGAGCGCCACGGTCGCGAGCTGAGTCTTGTCGCCCATTTCCACCATGAAGAAGGCAACGAGCGTCGTCAGGAACACGCCGGTGCCGCGGAGCTTTCGGTTTTCGTCGAGTTTGTCCGGCTTGAGCGCCCACAAAGCGAAGACAAAAAACGATACGGCGATAATCCATGTCAGCGCTTCGGGCGACACCAGGCCGGCGAGCCATGTGCCCACATATCCGGCGAGGGAGTGATTGGCGAGCGTAGCGAACAAAATTCCCAGTGCGATAGGCACTTTGCGTTTGAGTTTCGCCGCGAGCACAAACGACAGCAGCTGGGTTTTGTCACCCATCTCGGCTAGCGCGACCACCGCAGTAGAGAAGAACAAAGCTTCCAAGAACAACCCCCGGGAAGCGCCGGTGCCGAAAGCGCCTGCGCACCGTATAGCGACCGCCTTTTAGGCGGTCAATCCGTATCGAGCCCCCGGCTGCGGTTGCCCATGCCGGTGAAAATCTGCTGCAAGCGGTAGTGACGCCATCGAAAAAGAGGAGGCACGGCAAGCGCGAATGCCGTCGTGGCGCCCGAGAAACGACCGCGCCATCTCAAGCGGTCGGTGACTCGGGTGCCCTCTACAACGGGCTCCAACAACCGCTCGTGCTCCCATACCCGCTGACTCGCCATCGCGGAGCGTTCGAAGAAGCGGCGGCCGGGTTCGAGCTCGACGATAGTGAGGTCGGTCCGGTCCACCGGGAGAAGACCGCACAACAGCAGCGTACTGCGAAACAAAGGCTTGCCGGAAACGAACGTCGCCGGGACGAGTGACTCTGCCCCGTCTGGATACGTCATGCGGAGCCAGGGCCAAAGCTCGCGGGACACTCCGGTCATCGAGCTGCAATGTGCCCACACCGCATCGACGTCGGCGGGCACTGTCGAGGAGATTTCGTAATGGTCGCGCGCTGGACTCATTCGGCTCTCGAATGGCGCAGAGGGCCTAGGCTGCCCTCTCTCCGTTCCAATTCTGCCATCTTCGTGGTATGAATCGAGCAGCAGGTCAACAGGTCGAGCCCCGCGGAGAGAGATCCGATACCCACGATATCTTCCGGGATCTTTGCCACACGGCTCAATGCGGCAAATTGTCGCAGAGCCGCGCGGCAGCCACATCAGCGTGAGGGCATATCTGGAATCGTGCGCTATCCCTCGCCGCTGTTGCTTCCGCTTCGGTCGTCGTAGTCATCGCCGTGATGGTCATCGTCGTCGCCGCAGTCGTCGTAGCCGTCGCAACCATCATTGTCGTTGTCGCCACCGTGGGGTTTGCAGAAAGAGCCCCCGTGCTCGAATTCACACTCCTCGCCACTCGGGCAGTCGAGGTCGGACTCGCAGTCCATAACGCCAGCGTCATCTAGAGCTTGAGCGACTTGAAGATGAGATGGAGACGACTTCGTTCTCGACGGCGGCGCGGCCATTGAAGTTGCGGCAGTGAAGGGTGGACTTGGGCGAGGCACCCAAAGCCGTCAACGGCTCACGCAAAACGTTGCCAATTTCGACGAACTGGTGCCGAAACGAGCCGACAATGGCCACTACGTGGTCACTCATGCGAACGTCGAATTCGCTAACCACAAGCAATCACTTGGCTTAGATAGTGGAGGCGGTGGGAATCGAACCCTACGCGCTGCGATACGCTAACCCTACGCGGACACTCGGTTTTCCCGCGTATCGCTATCAAAGGCACGGGACCCGCACTCTTACTCACGTACCCTGCAGTACCCTGGAATCCCCCTGCTTGCCCTGCGCTCTGGTCACTATGTGGTCACTGACAGTGTCGGCTGGGGCGAAAGCCATGCCAATGACGCGATGAACTGAGTCGGTAAGTCCTACCACCGCGCACTGCGATTTCCGGGGTGGTGGCCCGCGTCGGTTCTTTGGTCCCCCGGAGTTGGTTAAATTCTCATTTCGTTTGTGAGGTGCGGTTCGCTGAGCCCGGTGAGACGGGCAAGGCAAGCAAGGGGCGGAAGATTGTCGAGCGCAGAATGCGGTCTGACTTCGTTGTAGTCGGCGACCCATGCATCCAAGAGCCGCTGCGTGTGTTCGAGGTCCGACCGGCATCTCGATCTTTTTCCGTTTCAGTGCTTCTCAGAAGCTTCATTCCTAATCTCTTTTTCGATCATCTGTTCTGTAATCGTCGATCGGCCAGAGAAGACGAAGACACCCAAGGCATGAAAGAAGAGACCGATGCCCCAACCCAGGATCGGCCACCTGAACCACAGATATTCGGGGGATGCGCTCAGGTTGACGATCACGAGTAGGATGTTCACCGCGATGTAGATGGAGAGATGAACGTAGAATCCGAGTTTGGCCGCCACCCTGTGTTTGGCTCTCTCGTAGGCTTCCTGGTTTTCCATGGTTTCTTCTCCTACAGCGTTAGCCAGCTAGGCGAGCTCGAAGCTCAAACCCGCATGGGTCGGGAGCGGCGTCAGCAACAAGTAACCCATCGTCGAGGTGGGTGTCCAGAGCCCGCCGCCGACGGCGATCCCATTCTCCAGAGCAACGTGACTCGACGTATCGACTTCGCACTCTTCATGGTGGAGGCGCTGACCAACGACGAGCTGGTACGGGAAGCGCCGGCTATCGTAGGTTGCCAGACTCGTTCGGCGCTGGCCCACGCGGATGGGTGCTAGGTCCCGCGCGAGTGAATGGTCTCGAGTCGTTGAGTGATTGAAATCCCCATCCGCTCGATATCCGAGAGCAGCTGGACGGGGTCACAGCAGAGTCCCATTAGGTGGATGCCAGGTTGGAGCTCATCTTGAAGCATCTGCTTGATCATTGCGACGGTCGGGACGGCCGTCAGGACGTAGGCATCTTCGTGGAACATGGAGAGCCGAAAGTGGGCCGGCCGATCGTCGCATTGGCCATCAGCATCGACCTGCACGACCGTGCCGTAGGGTGGCCGAGCGAACGTCCTCGTGGACCAGCTCAGCAGATGCCCCAGCCACGATGCGGTTCGCCGAGGTGCGATGTTGGAGCTGAGCATCATCAGCGGCGTAACGAGATAGTCGGCGACCCAATTGAAACCCGCAACGAAGAAACCGGTATTCCTCAAGTCCGGCAACAGCTCGGGCAGGCGCCGCAATTCTGGCATCTCCACTGGATAGGCGCGGAGTTTGCCGAAACCATACTCGAACTCGACCATCGGATAGGCCGCATAGTCCAGCTTCTGCCAGCGGCCGTCTTTGTACATCTCGCTCTTGTAGTCACGGAACGACTCGACGAGCTCAGTGACTCCCGAGGTGAAGGGCACGCCGCCCTCGTCACGGATCACGCTTCCGACGATGGCGCTGTGGATTGTATCCATTTGCCGTGACGCATGGCGCACGAGCGCCGCGAGGATTCCCGGATGAAACCCCGCCTGAATGACGAAGCGGCAACCTGCGCGTTCGATCTTCGCTCGAAGCTCGGTCGGCGGATGCAGCAGTTCGTTGGTCATCTGCATGTCGATCCAGTCAGCTCGTCGTTCGAGGCAGGCCTGGATCATCAAGGCGTTGTGCCGTCCGGTGCCCGTGGCGTTCACGAGCAAATCGAAATCGGTGAGGGTGGCGACATCGATGTTGGCTGCGTCGAGCTCGAGCAGCTCCGTTCGCCGTGAGAGATCGACCGCAGGAAGGCTCGACTGTAGGTTACCGAGCTTGGATCTGTTGCGGCCAGACAGGATGACGGTCACGTCGGTACTCGTCAGCAAATAGTTGGCCAGCTTGCGACCTGCATAGCCCGTCGCTCCCACCAGCAGAACTCGTTTCGGCGACTCCTCGTGCATCGTTGCGTTCCCTTGGGTGCAATCAGCAGTTCGAATCGTACCACTTCATCGCCCTAGCGCCGGTTCTGAAACAACTTCGCGTGGCGCGAAAGATCTGCGCGAAACCTTCGACTCGTGCAACGCCCGTCGTTCCGCTGGAAGTGGGCGCCGACGGGTTCCCGTATGGAACAGGTCTTGCACAACTTTGGAGACGGCGGGAGGAAGTGCCATGACAGGTCCAATTCATCAGTTCGTATCCAAACTGACCGAGAGCAAGCTGTTCGGCCGAGTGGTCGAGTCTCTACCGACCGAAGTCCGCGACGCCCTCGAGGATCTCGCAGCCAACGACAAACCCACTTTGATTCGGAGCGAGCCGCTTGCTGAGGGAGAGACACTCCGCGGCGTTGCGGTCTTCCTGGGGGAAGTGCGGCGTGGGGCTGCACTTCGTGGGGTCAATCTGATGAAGGGCACCGTGACAGGCGGAACGGTGCGAGGGTGCAACGTGGGTGTGGTCGACCTCGCGGAGGGGGATGTCCGCGGCGTGAACCTGCTCATCGGGGATGTCGGCGGCGGCGTCCTGCGCGGTATCAACGTGCTGACTGGCGATGTGCATGGCGGCTCCATTGAGGGGGCGAACGTGGTCGTCGGAAACCTACGGGGAGGCGTCGTCACGAAGACCAACCTGTTCATCGGGGACGTCCGTGGTGGAAGACTCGATGTCAATGTTCTCCTCGGAAACGTCTACGATGGCGAGGTGTCGGCGAAGATCCATGTGGGCGAAGTCATGGGTGGCTCCATGGAGTCGTATCGAAGCCCGCTCGCGGGCTCGGCGGCTAGGGAGGGAGGCGCACGACCATGACCGAAGAGCACCCGAACATCTCTCTGTTCAAGCAACTAGACCTCCGCAACCTGGGCGAAGCCTCGGACCTCTTCGCGGAAGACTTCGTCTGGCACTACTTCAATTCCCACCTGCCGGATCTCGAGGGTGACTATGTCGGTCTAGGGGGCCTTCAGGCCTTCTTCGAGAAGCTAGGCGGGGTCACCGGCGGGACCTTCGAGGTCGAGCCGATCTCCATCACGCCCTACGGAGATGAGCTGGTCGTTACGCACGTCAGGAATAGGTTGGTAGTTGGAGGCGCGCCGATCGAGATCGACGCCGTCGTCGTCTGGCGCATCGTTGGCGGCCACATTGCGGAGGCCTGGGACATTCCGGCTGTTCATACGGGGCGCCCGCAGACGAGAACGGAGGCAGGCGTCGAGCAACCGGAGGACGGGGGTTGAGATGACTGCGCATGACATCGTGCTTCATGGCGCTACCGGGTTCGTCGGGCCGACCGCGGTCAGGCGCTCGGGAATCCTCCAGGCGCAAGCGAGGGTCGCCGGGCCTCCACCCGACACTCCGAGTACCGCGAAACGATTCAGTCCCAACGCTTCCGCCAACTCGGACACATCGTCCGGCCAGTCGAGCAGTCGGCGACCCGGCTGGAAATCTGAGCGACCGAAGCCTGGGCGATCCGGCGCGATGAGTCGCAAGTGCGGGCGGAAGGGGGAGTCGGGAATGAGTCCCCAAGAAAGCCTTGAAGACGGATTCCCGTGGAACAGCATCACCGGATACCCATGCGGGTCGCCATACTCCGCATAGGCGAGCTTTCGACCGTCGCGAAGGTGGAGGGTCTCGTATTTCCGAATCATCCCTCGAGAACCACTGGCAGGAGCGCCGGTGGGGCGCAGTGCATCACCAAACGAACTTCCGGTATACTCGCGGATCGATCGCCGCGGCGCCGAGCATACCGCCCGCAAGCGCTCCGGCGATACCGGGGCTCATGACGTCCTGACCCGTCAAGAACAGGCCGGGGACGGGCGTACGGGCGGCGAGCGCGTCCGACAACAATCGGCGCGGCGTCGTTTCGACGCCGTAGAACCCGCCCTTCTCGTGGCGGGTGAATGCCGCTGTTGCGAGGGGGGTGCCAAGCTCACGATAGACGACGAGCGGCGCCAGCGCCGGGAACTTCTCTGCGAAGAACGCCATCAACTTGGCCTCGACGTCCTGCTTGAAAGCTGTCCATTCGGCGGCGCGCTCCTCGGGCTCCCTTTCGGCGAACTCGGCCACCGACGACCAATCGGCCCAAACCATCGCCTGGCCAGTGTGTCTGTTCGACGGGCCTGGGTCGTGCTCGGGATCCTTGAGCGACGGGAACGACGCGAACATCATCGGGATCGGCCCGCCGTCGGCGACCGCCCATATGCCTTCATCGGTGTCCCAGCTCTCGTAGAACCAATGGTTTGAGCGCGTTGCTCCGTGCCGGGCGATATCTCCCTCGAAGCCGAGGAATACTTCGAAGTGGCAAATCGCTGGCTTGAAGGAAGCGATCTCGCGGGCCCACTCCTGTTCGCAAATCTGCTCGGGCAGCAATCGCTTCACCGTTTCGCCGGCTCCGATCGCCGAGACGACGACGGGGGCGTTGATTTCTTCGCCAGCGCTCGTGCGCACGCCGATGGCTTTTCCTTCTTCAAACAGGATCGCGCCCACGGGAGTCTCAGGACGGGCGCTTCCGCCCGCCGCTTCGATCACCGGAACGAGCCCCGCCGCAATGGCGCTCGCGCCGCCCACAGGATAGCCCGCACCGTCGAGGTAGTGGCTCATGACGATGGCGTGCATGCCGAAGCTTGCTTCTTTCGGTTTGCCGCCATAGGTGCCCCACTGCGCCGACAACACCGACGCGAGCTTCGGATCGGTGATGATGTCTGCGATGACCTCGCCGGTCGTGCGACCGCACCAACGCTGAATCTTGCGCCTGTTCCACCAGCGATGCGCGGAGCGGAACGGCTCGGGAACCGAACGGTCACCGGCGACCCCATGCGCAGCCGTCTCCGCCGACTGCAACGCCTCGAAGTAGGCGTCGATTTCGGCCGCGTTGTCCGGGAACCGGTCTTTGAGCTCCATCTTGTATGCCGCTTCCGGGCGCGCCACCGAGATCTCGAAACCATCCGGGAAGTGCAGGTTGTCGTAGACTGTGCCGATCGAGCGAGACTCGATCGTCCCGCCGCTGCGCCAGTCCACAATCCGTCCTGCGGGCTGGTCGTGGCCAAACGTGCCGCAGTAGTGGAGGCCGACGTCCCA
>QMMB01000105.1 GCA_003647035.1 Deltaproteobacteria bacterium
GCGCGACCGGAATCGAGGGCGCCTCGGAGAGGGTTTCGGCCCGGCGCGCGAGCTCCGTGGCCTTGTCGATGGCTTCCTGCGTATCGAATGGCTTTAGGATGTGGTCGTCGGCGCCGACCTCGGAGGCGCGGGCCTCGTCGAGCGGGCGATGCTGACTGGCCATCAGGATCACCGACGTGCCGGCGAGCTGCGGGTCGGACTTGATGGCACGGGTCACCTCGTACCCGTCGAGCCCGGGCAACGACGCATCGATGAAGGCGACGTCCGGACCGAAGTCACGCCCTTGTTGAAGTGCAAGCTCGCCGCTTTCGACGGCCAGCAGCTCCGCGTCTTCCCCCGCGAAAGTCATCTCCATGACCTTGCGCATGGTCACGCTGTCTTCGACGATCAGAATCCTCATCGACTCAAGCCCCGTTCACCTGGATGTATGCTCGCTGACATACGCGATCGGCCCCTTGCCGGTCAAGAAGCGGCAGGCCCGGTTTGACCCCGTAGGCGGGCACCCGTAGGGAGCGCGGGTGTCGGATTCGGACCTACGGTGGCTCTACCGCGACCAGGCCCCGAGGGCCCCGGACGGCCGATTTTCGCTCGAAGACCGGATCGAAGGACCGGGTCCGATCGAGCTAGATATCGGTTTTGGCCGTGGTTTGTCCCTTTTCGAGCGTGCGGCCACCTCGCCCGAGAGCCGCATCATCGGCATCGAGGTCAAGACCAAGCTGGCCTACAAAGTGAACCAGCAGCTCCAAAAACGCGATCTCCGAAATGTGGCCATCCTCTGCGGGGATGCGCGTGAAATCTTGAAAAGAGCTGAACCAGCCGGATCGGTTCAGCGGGTGGCTCTGCACTTTCCCGACCCGTGGTGGAAGAAGCGGCATGACAAGCGGCGGGTCATCGGAGAGGTCCTGCTGACCGAGCTCGGGCGCTTGATGGAGCCCGGGGGCGAGCTCTTCATCCAGACTGACGTCGAGCATCGCGCCGAGCAGTACGTGGCGCAGCTTCGCGAGAGGGCGGGCTTCACGCTCGCGTCCGGCAGTGGCTATGTGGACGCGAACCCCTTCAACGCGCGCTCCAACCGGGAGAAGCGAGCGATGGAAGACGACTTGCCCGTTTGGCGCATCCTCGCTACGCGAAACTGATTATCGAAGCGCGACGGTGTGGCACGCGCGTCGTGTGCGCTCCCGCAGCTCTTCTTGGCGTTCCTCGAGCGTCTGGTCAGGCTCGTGCCCAGGAATGAAGTAGCCGAGGTCGTCGACGATGTCGTAAAGTTCTTCGTCGTCCTCGAGGAGCTTGCAGTTGCGCTTCTGCAGAGCGCTCACCAAACGGGGCACCGCATCGAGGCTGTGGGACTTGGTGTCGTGCATCAGGACGATGCCGCCGCGGTCTCCAAGTTCCTGCTCCCGGCGCTCGAGGACCCGAAAAAAGGTGCGAACGACGTCCTCGGGCGTGCTGACCTCTAGGTCGCCGCCGTACAGCGCCCACATCACACTGGTGTACCCGTGCTCGCCGAGCAGTTGCTCGACGCGTGCGGACAGGGCGCCTCCGGGGGGCCGAATCAGCCGTGGCTTGCTCCCGATGGCCCGTTGGATCTTCCGCTCGCTGACGGCGAGCTCGGCTTCGATTTCAACGTTGCGAAGCAAAGGAAGCTGACGGTGGGTCTCGGTGTGGTTGCCGATCGTGTGCCCGCGGCGAACGATCTCACGAACGATTTCCGCGTGCTCCCGCTCCCACGGGTTGCCGTTACCGAAGCTCTCGGTCTTCACGAAGAAGACCGCCTTGATCCCGAGGCCGTCCAGGATGTCGAGGAGGCGCGGCGTGGTCCTGCGCGAAGGACCGTCGTCGAACGTGAATAGAATCGCGCGATGCGTGGTGCCGCCTCGAATCGTCAGGCCGCTCGGAAAGCGCATGCCCGTCGCGTCCGGGTTGGGAATCGGCATGACTTCGGCCACCTCGGGCCCAGGCTCGGCGTGTATGGGCTCGACGATGGGAGCTGGAACCGGGCGGATCGCCAACGGGGCGACGGCGGCCGAGACCGAGCCGCCACCCACCATCGCGAGGGCACAGCAGCTCAGTCGAACCTTCCATGGGATCCACGGCATCTCGAAAGCGATCGTACGGAAGCGCGGGCCACAGAAGCGAGAAACCCGCAGCACCTGGACAGGTCTGCAGTTGCAGCGGGGGATCGCATCGAGTACCCCGTGCGCGTTGCGTGCAATAGATGATTGGAGTGGAGGCGCTCACCAGGGGGTACGGAAGCCGAATCGCGGTCGACAACGTATCGTTCCGCGTAGAACCAGGGGAGATCGTTGGATTCCTCGGTCCGAACGGCGCGGGCAAGACAACGACCCTCCGAATGCTAACCGGCTATCTCGCTCCCACGTCGGGCGATATCCGGATCGACGGGATCGACGCGGTGACCCACTCGATTCGAGCCCGCGAGCGTCTCGGGTACATGGCCGAGGGCGTCCCTCTCTATAGCGACATGCGCGTGCACGAGTACCTACGGCATCGCGGCGCCCTCAAGAGGGTCCCGAACCTCGCCGAAGCGGTCGACCTCTCTCTCGACCTCGCGGGCGTCGCAGACGCGCGCACCCGAATCTTGGGTCAGCTCTCGAAGGGCTACCGGCAGCGCGTGGGCTTGGCCGACGCGCTCATTGCCGACCCGCCGATCCTGATCCTCGACGAACCGACGTCGGGCCTGGATCCCAACCAAGTGCGGCAGTTTCGCGAGCTCGTGCGGGGCTTCCGCGGCAAGAAGACGGTCCTGCTCTCGACCCACATTCTGTCTGAGGTCGAGGCGGTCTGTGACCGAGTGATCATCATTCGGGAGGGCAAGAAGGTCGCTGACCTCGCGCCGGGCGACTCCGAGAAGAGCCTCGAGGACGTGTTCGCCGAGCTCACGACAACCGCTGCGACAGGAGACCCATCATGAGAACCGCCTGGGTCGTGTTGAAGCGTGAGCTCAGCTCTTTCTTCGTCTCCCCGCTGGCGTACGTCGTGCTCACGTCGTGGCTGGTCTGGAACGGCGTGGTGTTCTGGGTGCTCGCCGAGTTCTACTCCCGCAATGCGGTTTCCTCAGGAGCCTCGAACCCGTTGTCTGGTTTTTTCGGCGGAAGCGCGCTCTTCTTCATCCCACTTCTAGTTTTCGTTCCCGTCCTCACGATGCGACTCGTCGCGGGGGAGAAGCAATCTGGCACGCTCGAGACCCTGATGACGGCGCCGGTCTCGGAGGCGTCGGTCATCCTCGGCAAGTACGGCGCCGGACTCGTGATGTGGTGCACGCTATGGCTGCCCACGCTTGTCTACGCGTGGATCATGAGCCAACACGGCAGCGTCGACTGGGGAGCGATCGAGGCGAGCTACTTCGGGATCTTCTTCCTCGGCGCCTACTTCATGGCGATCGGCCTGCTGATGAGCGTACTTGCGCCCACCCAGATCATTGCCGCGGTGCTTTCGTTCGTGACGATCGGCGTGCTGTTCACCATCGGCATCGGCGAGTTCGTCCTCGACGGGGTAGCGCGCGAGGTGTGTGCGTACCTGAGCATGTGGGGCCACATGCAGAGCTTCTCCAAGGGCGTGGTCGACACCCGGTACCTCGTGTTCGATCTGTCGGTAGCCGTCTTGGCCGTCGGCTTGAGCATCGGAGCCTTGAAGGCACGGAGGGCCGGGTGAGCGCACCGCCTCGCACACGACTGAACCTCGTGCTCACAGCCGTGTTGGGTCTCGTGGTCGGCGTGCTGGTCAACTACCTCTCCGCCCGCCAGTACAAGCGATGGGACTGGACCACGCACGGCCTGTTCACGTTGTCCGACCGTAGCAAGCAGGCGCTGCGAGAGCTCGACCAGGACGTTCAAATCTACGTCTTCCTGGGCCGGGGCGAACAGGACTTCGCCGACGTCGAAACGCTGCTCGAAGAATACAAGGCCGTCACCGACGCCATCAGCGTCGAGTGGGTGGACCCGGACCGCGACGGCGCACGCTACCAAGTTCTCGCTGACAAATTTCAGATCGACAGCTGGCTCGCCGGGGACATGACGCTCTCCCAGGTGCCCGTCGTCGTGACCAGCGGCGACCGCAAATGGAAGGTGGAGCGCCATCAGTTGATCGTCGAAGACTTCGAAACCTTCGACGATGCCGACGGTCACAAGCTCGATCTGCAGTCCGAGCGAGCATTGACCGGCGCCATCCTCGAGGTCACGACCGGTGAGCCAACCAAAGTCTGCGTGGCCGCGGGGCACGGGGAGTGGGAGGTGGGAGCGTACGGCGACCGCAGCCTCGACGCGGTGGCCCGAGAGCTCGAGTGGGAGAAGATCGACGTCGAGCCGTTCGTGGTTCGCACCGAAGAGATCCCCGACTCCTGCGACGCTTTGTTCGTCGTGAGCCCCCAACGCCCGTTCTCGGACGACGAAGTCGCCCTCGTCGACAGCTACCTCACCTCGGGCGGCAACGTACTCCTCGCCTTCGACCCGGTGCTCAAGAAGGAGGCGCTGACCCCAACGGGGTTTGAAGCCTCGCTCGAAAAGCGCGGTATCGTCCTCGGGGAAAACCTCGTCATCGAGAACGACGCCGCGCAGCAGCTCCCAGGCAACCCAGGCGACCTGTTCCTCGTCACCAACCTCGGGACGCATCGAGTCGTCGACACCATCCGAAAGCGCGGTGGCGGCATTCTCTTGGCGGTGGCTCGCTCGGTAGACGTAGCCAATGGACGCGAGGCCGAAGTCCTCTTTCGAACGAGCCTCAACGCCGTCGCGGAAACCGATCTCGCGCGCGCGATCGACCCGGACGCCAACGGCGGGCCGACGCCACCGAGCGCAGTGCCGCTCGCCGCGGCCTGGGAATACATCCCCGCCCTCGGCGACGACTTGAGACCGGTCGAGACGCAAGGGCCGACTCCTGGCCGGCTACTGGTCGTCGGTGACACCGATTGGATGGCCCCCGAGCTCCTCGACAACGCTCAGCTGTCGAACATCGATTTTCTCTCCTCTACGGCCGGTTGGCTTACGCAGCGTGAAGCTTTGATCAACATTGCTCCGCGCAAGACCAATGCGCGCGCGGTCATCATGAGCGACGCCGACCTACAGAACCTCCTGTTCCGGGTCGTGGTGCTCTTGCCGCTGGCCGCGTTGATCGCCGGCTTCGGCGTCTGGTGGTCGAGGCGCTCATGAGCGCGCGAACCCCGATCATCCTGTTGATCGTTGCCGCTACCCTGCTGGCGTACGTGCTCCTGTTCGAGCGGGACCGTCCCGGACGTGCCGAAATCGACTTGCGCTCTGGGTTGTTACTGGAGTCGCTCGTGCGCGAACGAATCACCGGGATCCGAATCGCCGGGGGCGACGAGCGCCTGGTCCTGGCCCGCGAAGGCGAGGGCTTCGACGAGACCTGGACCCTCGAAGAGCCGAAGCAAGCACCGGCCGATCTTCGGGTCGTCGACGATTATCTCCGCAACTGGGAGTACGCCGTTCCCATTCGCACGCTGCACAGCCCTAGCGCCGAGGACCTGCATAACTTCGGCCTCGACACACCGAAGGCAGAAGTCACGTTCGAGATGGGACGGGCCAAGGTTCGGGTGTCACTTGGCTCAGGCTCACCTGTGCACGGGGGCGGCTATCTGCGCATCGATGATGGCCAGCAGGTCGCAGTCGTCAGCGACGACGTCGTCGCGCTCTTCGACAGCACTGCAGACGAATTCGAGATCAAAGACGATGCGGGCGCGCCCGACCTCCAGCAGCTGGTCGACGCGGAAAAAGACGCGTCCGTCGCCGTGCCCTGATTACTTCGATTCGGCCTTGGCCAGCGTCTCATGCGACGCGAACTCGATCAATCCATTGCTCGTGTTGAACCCGCCCGACGACATCAGCCTGAAGTGACCCTTCACGCGCACCTCGTTGCCGACCTTGAGGTCCCTCGGCACCACGACCTCGCCGGAGATGGTGGTGGTCTTGCGGCCACGACGGGCACGAGCGAGCTGCTCCTGGTTGTCCGCGTAGCCCACGACGAGCAACTGCTCCACGCGGTCAGTCTGGTCCGCCGTATCCGCGATAAACATGTGCGGTGCAGCGACCTTGGGGCACTCCTCGTTCTTCCGCTTCTTGCAGACGGGAGGCTCATAGATGTCAACGATGTAACCCGTCACCGCGAGGTCGGTGTCGAGCACCTTGGTCGGTCGCAGACGAAGGCCATACACGCTGTACGACTCGTCTTCGTAGGTGGTTGGAAACGGCGGCGGCGGCAGCGTCGGAACCTCTGGCAGGTTCGGGACGATTTTCGGTAGTTGCTCGGCCTCGGCCTCGGGCTCCGAAGCAGAGGTGATCTGTTCACAACCCGCACTCAGCAGCACCCCGGCCAACATCAGGCCAATTAGACGAACTCCCATGTATCCCCCCTGTCCCAAACAAAGTAACACGCTCGGTTCGCGAGCGACAATCTAGCGGCCAGAACTGGCGCAGCCACCATCCTTGGGTGGGGGCTGTTCAAGCGCCATTTGCAGCGTGGGCGGAACCCCGTCGGTGTTCCCGAGCTGTTCCACGGCCGCCTCGGCCTCCGGACTCCCGAGGGCTCGCAACGCTTCGATGGCGCGCGCCGAGTTATTGAGGTCCTCTGTCAGCGCGGTGCTCGGCGCGGCTCGCATGACGATCCGGAGCAACGCGCCGACCGCGTCGGTCCGACAGTGGGCAACCACGTAGCCGATAGCCGCTGCGGTCACCCTGGGCCACTCGTTTCGAGCGCGCAGCCTCCGGTGAACGCGCTCCCACCCCTCGTCGTGAGAGGAGGCAGCGAGCACCTCGATCGCAGCAGCCCGAACCACGGACATCGAATCGTCCACCGATGCAACGATCACCGGAAGCGCCTGGCCCTCTGCCCGAAGGCTGGTCACGGCCTCGGCGCGCACCAAGGGCCAAGTGTCCCGGCGAGCAAGCGTCGCGCGCTGCACCAGCGTGTCCGGGTCGCCAGACAGCACCGTCGCGGCCCGCGAACGAACGCGCGGGTAGGGGTCGTCCAAGGCGCCACGCACCTCCTCGCGATGCCCGCGCGCGGTAATCGCGTCGACCGCAGACTGACGAAGCATCCATTCCTCGGGGCCGTCGAGTTGGCGTCGCACCCACAGGTCAACCTCTGCGCTCGGCCCTGCTGCCTTGGCGCTGAGAAGTAGCCGCCATTTGGTAGCAAAGTCGGGCGACTGCAGGACTGCGTACTCGATGAACGAGGTGATGACCTCGCGATACGCGTCGAGCGAGGCAAGGCCCATCGCGGCGCTTGCGACCGCGGCAGCCGGAGGCTCGCCCCGGAGCCACATGCGCAGCCGCTCCGACGCTCCTTGGCCAGAGTGCTGAGCGGCGATCCCCAGCGCGCTTCGGAGCCCTCGGCGGTCCTCGCCGCCCGGACTGGCAATCGAGTCGAGCAACGGCTCGATTGCCAGTCCGGGCGCGGTGCGCGCAAGCAACGCCGCAGCGCGGTCGCCGACGGTCGGATCGGAAAGCAGCAGGACGAGCCCCTCACCTCCACGAGGCGTGGTTCGGCTCAGAATCCGGAGCCCGCGATCACGGACCTCCCCGTCGTCGGAGCGCGCGGCCGTGACCAAAACCTCGATCGCCGCCTCGTGCTTCTTGGCAAGCCGTTCAAGGGCTCCGAGGGCACGCTTCTGTGCCAGCGGGGACAGGGCCGGCCACGCATCACGGATCTGGCGCGCAGCTCGCTGGCCGCCCGCCCGGAGCACGTGAACCGCAGCAACCGCTCGGTCGTGATCGCCCTCGAGGCTTCGGACCGCGGCGGCGATGACCACCTGATCAGGCCCAGCGGACGCACCCGCAGCCGAGGCCGTCAGCAACACGAAGCTCGCTAGTGCAATAGCACGTCTGCGGTTTGTCGTTCCCACTCGATCAGCGTCCCGTCTCGTAGCTCTAACACGCGGTCCGCATGGCGAAGGAAATCCTCGCGATGGGTTGCGACGATGACCAATCCACCGAGGTCCGCGTGCGCGCGACATACCCCGATGACGTTTCGCTCCTGTTCGTCGTCGAGGGCTGAGGTTGGTTCGTCGAGCAACATCACCGGCGCGCCCCAGTAGAGGGCGCGCGCCAACGTGATGCGTTGCCTCTGGCCCATCGAGAGATCGGTCCCGCCTTCCTGAAGAACCGCATCGTAGCCTCCCGGTCTCTCGGCGATAAAATCGTGCGCATGGACGCGGCGACACACCTCGACGACGCGCGCACGCTCGGGGTGGTCGGCGCCGAAGGCGACGTTGCGCAAAATGGTGTCGCGAAAGAGCGTCGGGTTCTGTGGCATCCATGCGGTCGCCTCGATGAGCAGGGCGCGTGTGGCAGGCGCCCCGTCGATCACCATGCGTCCCGTCGCAGGTGGGAGAACGCCGGCGAGCACCCCGAGTAAGGTCGACTTGCCGGCGCCGCTCGGGCCCGTGATCGCGACCAGCTCCCCCGGATGGAAAGAAGCGCCGACGTTCCTCAGCACCGGCTGGCTGTCGTAGTCGAAGCAGAGATCCTCCACGCGAAGCGACGCGACCGGGTCGGTCCGCATCGTCACCTTCTCGAGAGGTTCGGCTGGCAGCCCAAGGAGCTCATCGAGCCGGTCGAGCGAAGCGAGCCCGGACGACCACCCAAACACCGCCCGAGCGAGCCCGTGCAGAGGCCGATACATCAGGACCAGGGCGACCAGTACGGTTCCCGTCGCGGCGAGGTCCACCGCACCGTCTGCGGACCACGCCAGCGCGAAGACGATCGCGATGCCCAGAGCTCCTGCGAGCTCGACGACGGGGCCAGCGGCGGTGCTCCAGGTCTCCGCTGCGACCCCTCGCGCCTCCGAACGCGCCGCTCCAAGGTCGATCTTGTCCCGCATGGGCCTCACAGCCCCGTACGCCCGCAAGACCGCGGCCCCATCAATGGCCTCCGCCGTATCCGAAACGACCGAGGATTCGACCGCGAAGAGCTCCCGCTGCAACCTCCTTGCCGGACCAGCTAAAAACACGTTGTCGTTGACTGCCACGGCGACCACCGAGAGGCCCGGGATGGCTAGTGTAGTATCCACCTCCAGGGCCACACGGGCTAGTGCTGTAGCCACTACTACGCACCGAATGCCCTGGGCGACCCCCAAATGGAGGAGA
>QMMB01000106.1 GCA_003647035.1 Deltaproteobacteria bacterium
CCGCCTCGATGCGCAGGTGGCCTTCGATGCGAGTCACTGGGTCGACAACGATATGGGTCATCCTTCGCCTCCTTCATCGGTCCGCGCAGGCGGCCCCTCGGGCGCATGGTCGCCCCCCGTTCCAACGAGCTTTTTTCCGAGATGTACCAAGGTGTGCGTGGCAAACGCGGTAGTGACACCGATGGTTGCCCAGAAGCCAATCTTGTCGATGTCCGAACCCGTGCCGAAGCCCGGGAACCCTGGCAGGTGCGCGTAGAACGGCGTCATCTTGTCCCAGAAGTCCGGCTCTGCGCAGCCGATGCAACCGTGGCCGCATGCCACCGGCCAGCTCGTGTTGTCGTTCCAGCCGACGTTGGGGCAGTTCTGGAACGACACCGGGCCCTTGCAGCCCATCTTGTAGAGGCATTGGCCGTCGCGATGCGCTTCGTCGCCCCATTGCTCGACGTATTGCCCCGAGTCGTAGTGCGCGCGTCGCTCGCAGTTGTCGTGAATCGACTTTCCATAAGCGAAAATCGGACGATTCAGCTTATCGAGAGCAGGGAACCTTCCATACGTCAGGAAGTAGACGAGCGTTGCGGTGAGGTTCTGCGCGTTCACGGGACAGGCCGAAAGGTTGATCAACGTGTTGATTCCGGGAACCGCATCGGAGACGCCCAGCGCGCTCGTCGGGTTCGGCGATGCTGCGGGAATTCCGCCGAACGAGGCGCAGGTGCCGACTGCAATCGTCGCCAGTGCATTGCCGCAGACCTCGTTGGCGATTTGAAGCGCCGACCTGCCGCCGATGGTGCAGTACGCGCCGTTGGCTCCCGTCGGGATCGAGCCCTCGACGACGGCGAGGTATGCGCCCTTCTGATTCTCGACGACCGAGCGAAGGTTCTCCTCCGCCTGGTGACCGGCTGCCGCCATGATCACCTCGTGGTAGTCGATCGAGATCAGATCGAGGATCACCTCCGCTGCGGTAGGCTTGCTCGCGCGCAGGAACGATTCGGTATTGCCCGCGCAATCTTGGAAGTTGAGCCACACCAATGTGGGCTTGGGTTTGTTTTCGAGCGCGTCAGCGATCATGGCCGTCGCGCCTTTCGGCAAACCAAACATCACTGCCATCGCGGAGCAGAAGCCCATGAACTCGCGGCGTGATACGCCGCGCGCTTCTAGCTCACGACGAAAGTCGCTTCCCGGTTCATCCATCGCATCCTCCCTGCCGTTCGAAAGCAAAGGTTGCGGCAGCACGCTTGACAGCCGCCGCTCGACGAGACTGTAGCGCAATAAAACCCAGAGAAACAAGCCTATCCCTGCTGTTGAGAACTCTTTTCTATAGGGCGCGCGGTTCTTTCGTTGACGCGTTTCGGCGCGCAGGATTTGCGCCGATCTTGGTGCGCGACGAACGCTCAGGTAGCATCGTACGTAGATGTCCTCTGGTGCCAAAGAGTTCCGTTTTTTCGAGGTCGTGCAGGGCTACATGGAAGAGGCTGCCGAGTTGACCGACCTTCCGACGCACGTGAGGCAAATCCTCGCCGAGCCAAAGAACGAGTTGATCATCCATTTCCCGGTACGGATGGACAACGGCGAGACCCGCATGTTCAAGGGATACCGCATTCAGCACAACAACGTGATGGGTCCCTACAAAGGCGGCATGAGGTACCACGAACAAGTCAGCCTCGACGAGCTCAAAGCTCTGGCGACGCAGATGACCTGGAAGTGTGCATTGCTCGGGGTCCCGTTCGGCGGCGGCAAGGGGGGCATCAAGTTCAACCCCCGCGACCACTCGCACGACGAGCTAGGCCGCATCACGAGACGGTTCACCCACGCGCTCGGCAGCAATATCGGACCGTCACACGACATTCCCGCACCGGATATGGGGACCAACGCCCAGACGATGGTTTGGATGATGGACACCTATATCAACACCCGGACGACCTACGACAAGAACGACCAACGCGCCGTGGTGACGGGCAAGACGATCAACTCAGGCGGGTCCGAGGGCCGCGAGGCGGCGACCGGGCAAGGCGTGGTCCACTGCATCAAAGAGTGGGCGCGGGAAGCGCGCTTCGACCTCGAGGGCGCCACCGCCATCGTTCAAGGGTTCGGCAACGTCGGATCCCATGCTTCTCTTCTGCTCTCGAGGCTCGGTGTATCTACGATCGCGACGGGCGACCACACCGGCTACCTGCGGAACGACGAAGGTTTCAACGCGCACAAACTCCAGGACTACGTGCGTGTCAACGGGTCGATCGAGGGATACCCGCGAGGCGAGAAGATTACGCGGGACGAGTTCTTCGAGACCAAGGCGGACCTGTTCATTCCTGCGGCTCTTCAGAACCAAGTGGGTGAGAAAGAGGCGACCAAGCTCGACGTGCGGCTAATCGCGGAAGGCGCGAACGGACCCATCAACCCCGACGGCGGGGCCATTCTCGCCGACCGGGGGATCGCAGTCATCCCCGACATCTTGGCAAACTCCGGTGGCGTCACCGTCAGTTACTTTGAATGGGTGCAGAACCGGAACAGCGAGCACTGGGATGCTGAAGAAGTGCAGCGGCGGCTGCTCCACATGATGCGCCGCGCGTACCAGCGCACGATGTTCTATGCAGCGGAAAAGAAGGTGAATGCGCGCATTGCGGCGTACGCCCTTGCGCTCGAGAGCCTCGCCATCTCGTATGAGGAACGCGGGATTTTCCCGTAGGTTATCTGGAAATTCTGGACCTGCCGCCGGACTCCTGCCTACCGGCAAGCGCCTTGACAATTCGGCCCCGCGCACTCACTTGCAAGAGTCATGGTTGCACAGGCGGTGTTCGAGGGAGTTATCCCAGCTGAAGGCGTCGAGGACTTGCTCGGCGGTCTAGAAGAGATCGGCACGACCGGTGTGCTTGCGTTCCAAAGCACCTCCGGCTCCGGCTCGATCCGCCTCGTGCACGGGCAGGTCGCGGACGCGTCGACGACGGCAGATGAAGAACGCGCGCTCGAAGTCTTGCTCTCGCTGCGGGATGGCGAGTTCGCGGTCTACCCGAAGCTCCCGCACCTGCCCATCTCGCGCGGCACGGACTCGACGCGTCGAGGCTCGCTCGCCGTGCATCCGCCGGCCGACTTGATGCGCTACTGCGAGAACGCGGGCCTCACGGGGAGGCTCTTGCTGGAGCTCCGTGGGCGGCTCGCGATCGGATACTACGAGAAGGGCGAGCTCAGCGACGTGAGCATCGATGGCGGGACGGCAGCCGACTTCGTCCTCGCTCTCGAATGGACCGATGGGACATTTCGCGTGGACGCAGTGCCGCCGCCTAGAGAGACTTTGCCGCCGGCACTTCGCGACAAGACACCCCAAGCGCCTCCGAAGAATCCCACGGCGCTTCCGCTCCTGGAGGCCTTCGAGGAGGGCCTCGCGGCTCTCGGCCGGTCGGACACCACACCGGTTTCGGGGCTCCCGCCGCGCATGGACGACGCGGACGAGGACGCCACGATCCGCATCATTCGGCGGCCCGACGAGGACGAGCGAGATGGGCGAGACGAGTCCTGGCACGCCCTCGACTATTCTCCCTCCTTGCCCCGAGAATCTGATACAAGTGGCCCCGTGCAGTCGAAGGACGACGGAAGGCAGATTGGTTTCTGGCCCACTCTAGGATGGGTGGGCGTGGTGTTCGTGGTGGTGGCCGGATGCCTCTGGCTGCTTTCGGCCCTCCCGCCACTCGGGTAGTTCGGTTAGTGTGGCCGTCGTGAGCCCGCGCTTGCGACCAAGTTGCCGGCTTCCGAGCCGAATCGCTGGCCTGACCGCCTTTTTGGCTCTTGTCAGCTTGCCTGCGATCACGGGCGCGCAGGGCTCTGATCCCAAGGGGGAGCCCTACCGTCCCGGCGACGTGGTGGCGGTCCCCGTCGCTGACGGCGAAAGCATCGACGAACCCCGGGAAGGCGAGGACGGGGAGTTCCGTGATCCCTATGGGGTGGCCAGCGAAGCCCGCCATGCCGATCAGATCTCCTCTCAGGTTCGCTACGTGCTCGAGGGGATCGTCGTCGTCGGCAACAAGCGCACCAGGGCGCACACCGTTCGCAAGTTCATCCCGTTGAAGCAAGGTGATTTTCTGGATCCAGAGTCACCGGAGCTGGTGGCTACCGAGTGGCGGTTGATGGGGACGGGTTGGTTCGACCGCGTCGACATTCGGCTCGAGCGCGGCGCAGAGCGCGGGTACGTGGTGCTGGTCGTCGACGTCACAGAGCGCAACACGGTCATCATCGAGCAACTGGTCGCCGGCTTGTCCGAGGGCGTTCGAAGGACGACCGACCGCGGACGCACTCTGTTCCCTTGGCTCGGCTTCAAGATCACCGAGACCAACCTCGCCGGGTTGGGTATCCGACTTTCCGGCACCGCGCTGCTGAGCGAGTTCCAGCAAGGCGGACGGCTGGACCTCCGGTACCCGAAGCTCATCAAGAATGAGTACGGGATCCGGTTCGGCACCTTCTTTCTCAATGGCCGGGAGTTCTACGGGAACCAACCTTTGGTGAGCGTTCCGTGCGGGTTGCCGACCTGCCCCGGCACGTCGGTCGTCCAAAACGCGGTGGTTCGCTATCGACGTGGTGGCTTCATGGTGGGCACCGAGAAGGACTTCACCACAAAGCTCCGCTACACCCTCGATTGGGTGGGTGATATCGTCAGCGTCCTCGACCGCCCCGAGGCCGCGAGCGAGCGCACAGGCAACGACATCGCGCCCATCGACTTCGCGATTCAGGACGGCCGCAGTTTGGTGTCCTCCATCCGGTTCGCGCTGGTCTTCGACAAGCGAGACGACCCAGGGCTCACCAAAGAAGGTGTCATCTTTCGCGGCGTCGTCACCGCCGGCACACGCTTCCTCGGCAGCGACTACGACTTTCTTCAGCTCGAAGCCTGGGTGCGAAGATGGTGGCGACTCCCCTGGAACCACACGATCCGAATCGGAGCGTTCGGCGGCGCAGCCTTTGGCGACACACCGTTTTTCTATCTCTTTCACGTCTCCGACCTGACCGACCTCATCCCATCGCGCTTCCTCGAGATGCAACTCGATGCGCGCCAGCCACCCAATCTGCTGAACACGTCGATCGAGAACAACTACCTCGGTGAGCTCGCCTGGCGTCTCGACATCGGATACAACGTTCCCGTCTACGAACGCGTCCGCGACCGGGGCTTGCGCGAAGTCAATCTCTACACGCTCATCGGACTGTATGGGCTTGCCGACATCCGAGACCCCCGCACAGGCCTAAGCGGGTACTCGGGTCTTTCCCGTTTTCCGATCGACCTGACGTTCGATTTTGGCTTCCGATTCGATACGCGCGTCGGCGTCTTCCAAGTGGGCTTCTCGACGCTCCTGGGGTTCACCCGACTGTGAGGACCTGGCTTGCAGTACTGCTCTTGCTGGCCGCGACGGTCGCGTATGCGCAGATGCCGCTGCGCGACTTCGGCGTTATCTGGTCGCGCGGTGCCCCAAGGGTGTCTTTTTCGGCGAGGGACCTCGCAGACGAGCGTGTTCGCCAGGAACTGTCGAGTGGATTGCGCAAACGCCTCGTCGTGACCGTGGGATCACACCTCAAAGGCTCCGACCGGCGGATGACCCTGCGCCAGTTTGGCTGCGACGTGACGCTCGATCTTTGGGGTGACGACTATCTCGTTCGTATCGGCAACCGCAGTGAACGGCTCAAGACGCTCGATGACGTGCTCGACCGGTGCCTGGTCGTCGAGGGTCTATTCGCCGGCGAGCCGAAGAGCTACGAGGCGCAAAAGGGTGGGGAGATGTACTTCGTCGTGAAGGCGGAGTTCAACCCGATCTCGAAGAAGCAGTGCAGCGAGCTGATACGGCCGAGCACCGGCAGTGACCCGGTCGGCCCGATCAGCATCAACATCGTGCGACGCCGCATCTGTCGATCCGAGCGCACCATCGAGTTTCGCAGTGCGTATTTCAAGGTGCCCGAATGAGCCGCTTCGAGCGAAAGATCCTGTTCGCCATTGGTTTGTCGGTGTTTCTGACCCTCGGGGGCAGTATATTCCTTGCTCGGGGAGCGATGCGCGAGGTGTATCGGGTGGGCGTCAACGAGCGATTCGGCGCTGAGCTCGTCCATGGCGTGGAGGCTCGGCGGGGGCAGTTGATGGCGCTTCGATCGGGATCGGAGCAAGCCGCAGACGCGGTCGAATGGGCGGTCGAGGCCGAGCTGACCAGGAGCCGCAACACCTCGAAGCTCGACGCGCTGTTGCAGAATCTGCTCGGCCGCTACGCCATGGTGCAGGGTATCCGTGTCGATGACGAAGCGGGGCGTGAGGTCGCGAGTGTGGCTCGTGAAGCAGATCCGTCGGGCGCCGTCATGCGAACCACGATTCGCGAGCGAGCGGTCGAAACGGGGGGAGCGGAGCTGCGGATTGCCGTCGAGGTGGCCGTTCCGGAGGTGTACTTCGAGCGCCTGCAGGAAGCCGGTGAGGTGGCGGACGTATATTCACGACTGCAGCGTCAGAGCGCATCGGTGTCCGATGTGTATGTATGGGTCTTCGGGTTCATGGCGTTTCTCGTCATCGTGGTCGCGTTCCTGATCGGTGCCGTCGTGTCGCGTCGCGTGACTCGTCGCGTGACCGCGCTGGCCGAAGCCTCTCGCAAAGTCGGCGCCGGCGACCTCACCGTGACGCTCCCCACGGGGTCGACGGACGAGGTCACCGAGCTAACCCAAGCTTTCAACGACATGGTTCGCGATTTGCGCGACTCGCGCACCCGCATCGAATACCTCCAGCGGATCAGCGCATGGCAGGACTTCGCGCGACGCCTCGCCCACGAGATCAAGAACCCGCTCACCCCGATTCAACTCGCTGCGCAAGAAGTGGACGATACCTATGATGGCGAAAACGAAGCGTACCGGAAGAAGCTCAAACACGCCCGCGCGATCATCGAAGAGGAGGTGGCTACCCTGCGTCGTCTCGTCGGCGAATTCAGCGCGTTTGCCAAGCTCCCGCGCGCGGATCTAACGCCTTCGGACCTCTGCGATCTCGCTCACAGCATTCACGATTCGGTCCCCGCCATCCTCGAAGATGTGGGCCGGGGCACCCCAGCTCCCGTGGAAGTACGGGTGAGTTGTGCAACGGAACCCATCCGTGTGCGTATGGACCCCATGATGCTCAAGCGCGCTGTCGATAACATTCTGCGAAACGCGATTCAGGCGGTCTACGAGGAGCACCCGTCCGGGGGCGGTCGCGTGTTGGTGCGGGCTTACTGCACGGACACCGCCGGATTCATCGAGGTTCGGGACAACGGCCCTGGCATTCCGAAGGAAAACTGGGATCGCGTCTTCGACCCGTACTATACGAGCAAAACCGAAGGCACGGGCCTGGGGTTGGCGATCGTGAAGAAGGTGGTCTTGGAGCACGACGGGCACGTCCGACTCGACCGTGCGCACGAAGGCGGCGCGAGGTTCAGCATCGAGCTTCCGTTGATGGGCACGCGATGAGATGGGGCCAGTGGTTCGTGACCGCGATGGTCGGCGTCGCGCTCTATGCCTGGATGACTCGCGGCAATGCCTCTCCGCTCATGGGCGAGCCCGCGCCCGACTTGACCCTCCCAGTTGCGGCGGGGGCGCAGCCCGGGGGGCCGACGAAGGTCACCTTGTCGGAGCTCGGCGGGCAGGTGGTGGTCCTCGATTTCTGGGCGAGCTGGTGTGGTGCGTGTCGCCGGACGGCGCCCATCCTCAACGATCTCCACGAGGAGTTCGCCGAGCGGGGAGTCGCCTTCTACGCCGTGAACGTCGAGCCGATCGACCGACAGCGCCTGCAAGCCGCTCACGCGGGATTCGGAACCGAATTTCCCTCTCTTCACGATCGAGCCGGAACGGTTCAACGACGATACGCTATCGAGATGCTCCCGACCGTCATCGTCGTCGGGCCAGATGGCCTGGTTCGTTGGGCCTCGACCGGGGTTCCCAGCAAGATGCGACTCCGCGGGGCCATTTCCGACGCGCTTAATTAGCTGAAATCGGGCACAGTTGACGGGTTGGTGCCCCGCTGTTAGTTTCGCCGGCCGCGCGGGGCTGATCGTGTAGGTCCCCCGAGGGTGGAGGAAATTCCTTGGTTCAAGCGCTTCAAGGTCCAAGCTTAGACGAGCGAGTCGCCCAGCTGCAGGAGCTGCTGGATTCGGCGAGTTCGCAGGTGCGTCAAGAGTATCAAGAGCGCTTCGATCTCGCGTGGATCTATCACGACAGCGCGCTCGAAGGTGTCGTCTATTCGACGGATGAGCTCAGGGCCGCCATCTACGACGACGTCGTGAGCGATCCCGCGCTCATCCCGGTCTACGACGAGATCCGAAACCACATGGGCGCGATCGAGATGATCCGCGAGATGGCCTCGCGCCGGCGCTTCTCTCCCAACCTCGAGGTGATCAAGAAGCTGTTCGCGCAGCTGGCGCCCGAGGAGATCGAGGGCAAGACCCCACCGAAGTACCGCAAGGACATGCCGCTTCACCGGCTCTACTTCCATGAGATCTCGCAGCCCGACAAGATCAGCTACCGCATGCGACAGCTCGTCCAGTGGCTGTCGGCTCCCGAAACGAAGAAAACGATGCACCCCGTTCGCGTCGCGAGCAAGGTGCACTATCAGCTGCTGCACATCTATCCGTTCCCGCGACACAGTGGAAAAGTCGCGCGCTTGGTGATGAACCTCATCCTCATGCGCGCCGGCTACCCGCCCGTCGTCATCCACGCCACCGAGCGGCAGCGTTACTACGAAGCGCTTCGAAGCGGCGAAGACGCAACCGCGACCCTCGTGAACCAGGCGCTCGGCGCGGCGATCGAAACGGCGATTCAGTATTTCGACGAACAGCAGCGCTAGGACGCGTCTTCGAAGAAGCGTGGCAACGCCGAGATGGCCGCGAAATAGCGCGCCCCGGCGAGCCGCGTTTCAGCTGCATTTTCCGGCGTTATGCCGCCTATTGCCACGACCGGGCGAGACAGGGCTTGGCAGATGGCTTCGAGGGATCGGAGACCTACGACGGGGTCAGGATTCTCTTTGGTCTTGGTCTCGAAGATAGGCCCGAAGGCAATGAGGTCTGCGCCTCGAGCTTCTGCCGTGGCAGCCTGCTCGAGCGTGTGCGTCGAGACTCCGATCTGCATGTCACCG
>QMMB01000107.1 GCA_003647035.1 Deltaproteobacteria bacterium
CCGTTGACGACGAAGCCGCCCGAGAGCAGCCGGTTGTGAACGACGAACTCGTCGATGAACTTCTTGAGCGCGGGACCGGGCCAGGCGACGAAGCCCTCACCACCCAGGAACCGCCGCCGTGCCTCGCGTTTCTCGAGCGCCTGCCGGTCGTGCAACTTTCGGATGAAGTCCACGAGCTGGCCGACTTCTTTGTTGGCGGCGAGAAGCTTGAAGCCAGTGCTCGTCAGAAAGCCGGGCAAGCCTTCGAGCTTGTCTATCGGCTTGTTGAGCGCGCCCTGGGCCAATTCGAAGATGCGGCCTGCAACCGTGTCGTCGATCTTCGGGAGGTTCTTATGAATGTCGACCGGACTTCCGAACGTCACGAGCGAAGCGATGCCCTCGGACGCCCGGTACGCAGCCAACTGGTAGGCGAACATCCCTCCCTGCGAGTAACCGACGAGGTGCACATCATGGCCCGTCGTGTCGCGCAGCCAGTCGATGGAGTCGTTCACCGCGGTGACGTGATCGTCTAGGGTGCGTTTCATGCCGCCCTCCTCTTGCTCGGGAGAGCCGAAGTCGATGACCCAAACGTCGAGCCCCAATCGCGTCAACGCGGTGACGCCGCTGATGTCGGGCGCGACATCGTAGATATCGGCCGTGACCATCAAGGGCGGAATCAACAGCAGCGGCGCTTCGACGGCCGGACGATGGCCGTCCCCTCCGTAGCGTCGCAGCCGCGCGATGCCCAACTCATGGACGACCTTGTACGGCGCGTGCTGTGGATCGGTGAAATGGCCGAGCCTCGCGAGCTCGAGAGCGTTTTCGGTGGCCATGGCGATGCGGCGAAAAGGCGCGCGCCAGCTTGGTTTTCGGCCCGTCCGTGCCATCGTTCGGATCGTGACCCTAGCACCCCCGTTCACCGTGGACGAGCGCGTTGTGCTTCGGCGCATCAAGGACCTCCTCGTTCGACATCCCTACATCCGCGCCGACCTTGGCGGATCGGGACCGATCGCACGGACTCTCGAAGACGTGCTCAGCACGAGACTCGCGGTCTTGCACACGCAACGGGCGATTGCAGACGGTGAAAGTGCGGCGCTCCTCGGCAAGCTCCGCCATTGGGAAGCGCAGCTCGCGGACGCCGTGGTCGGCGAGGACGGCTCCGAAGAAGCGCGCCTTCGGTACCAGACCACGGTTCTGCTTCACCCAGAGCCGCATGCCCCAGGGGAGCGTGGCGCCACCGCCGCGAACGTCGCAAGCGCGATAGGCGCATGGGAACAGCTGCGCGACAAGCGCTCCGCTCGGACGATCCGTTCCAACCGCGTACAGCAGAACCGCGACTTCTTTCGCCACGGCGCCACGCTGCCTTTCTACTGGTGGCGCCGTCGACGGATTCGCAGATTTTTTCCCAACGTCATCCTCGACGAGCCCGCACTGCGTGAGACCTTGTTCGCGATCGAGCAAATCGGCCCAATCGTCGACAACTTCGCTTTCAAGGGCGCGCGGGTCGCCCGGGGCTCGACATCGGCCGCACTGGCGGACGTGGCGTTCTTATACATGCAGCTTGCCGACGAATTTCTCGACGAGCTAGCGACAGCAGCCGGCGGCCACGATGCCGCGGGCCGTCTGCTTCAGACGGTCTACCGCGACGATACCTCCGAGCGTCCGCTATGCGATCTTTCCCTCGCTCATCTCCGGGAGGCCGGCATCGACCCGGACGCTCACACCACGAAATTTGGGCTCAGCCTATCGACGCTCTTCGAGGCACTCGACGAACTGTCGGCCACAATCGATGCCCTCCTCGCAAACGCGGACGGCGCGATCGTACACGCCACGCATCTCTTCTTGCACCATTGCTTCCAGACCTACCTAGACGAGGCCGCGCTGTGCGCGGCTGCGCCCGGGCAGCGCGTCGACCAGATGCGCCTCCAAGACGCGGCATGGCACTTCTATCGCAAGAACAACATGGTCATGATGCTCTGGCTCGATCTGCGCGCGCGTCTGCTTGGGCTCGAGCCCGCACAACACGTGACGGTGATTCGCCGGTGGGGGTATCTCCTGTCGGCGTTCCAGATTTTCGATGACTTGAAGGACATCGCACTCGATCTCGGAAAGCAACCGAGCTACCCGCTTCAAATCGCTTCAAACGACTTCCCCGAGGAGTTCGCCTGGCTCGAACAGCGCTTCGGTGGAGCAAGGCTCGCCGTCACCCGTGACGAGGTGCTGGAAGTGACCCTCCGAGCAAGCGGAACCGTCCAGCAGTGCATGCGCTGGAGTCGGCTCATCGCGCTCGCTCACTTCGATAACGCACTGCTCTACGCGTCGGACCAGCGGTGGCGCAAGAGCTGGACCCAGCGCCGCAACTCGTTCAACCCGCGCGGAGGAAGCACGTCCCCGATGCGCGTACACGCGGTAGACCGCCTGGTCCACGCGTTGTTGGCGACGCGGGGCACCGATTCAGTGCCCGCGGTGGACGACGAGCAGCTCGCCTTTGCGCTCGACGCAAGCGCGTACGAAGGCTCATGGCGGATCTATCTGACACTGTTCCCGAACATTCGGGCGATCTATCGGTTCGCGACACTGAGAATGTGGATGACGGACCCCGAGAAGGCGCAGGTAGCGCGGCAACTTCTTCGCCGATACCCTCGCGCGCGAGCAAACGCGTTAGTCGGCCTCGTCGATACTGATGTCGACCATCAAGTCACCGGCGATCGCCTCGAGGCTTTCTCGAAGCTGATCGAGGTCTAGGCTCTTCGGCGCGCGAAGCTTGGCCGTCGCCTTGAACAAGGTATCGCCGGACCAGGGCGCTCCATCGCACTCGGTGTTCAGCTCGTCGACGTTGACGCCACGTGCGGCGAGCGCCTCGGAGATCTTATGAACGATGCCGGGGCGGTCGCTGCCGATCAGATCGAGCAGAATCACGGAACCGACTTCGACCGTGTCTTCGACACCGCGCTCCACCACGACGCGGAGCCCGTCCGACCGGAGGGCCTCGAGCGCGTCCGACAGTGCCTCGACTCCCGCTTCGGGCACGCTCGCGCGAAGAATCCCCGCGAACTGGCCAGCCAATCGAGACATCCGGCTCTCCACCCAACTGCCGCCTTGCGCCTCGATTGCCGCCGACACCGACTCCACCAACCCGGGCCGGTCCTTCCCGATCACAGTGACAACAAGCGACTCCATAGAGGACACTCTCCCTACCCGTAATCACCCGACATTCCAATGCTTTTCAGGCAAAGATCCCGCCGCGCGGCCGACCGGTTGGAATCTTTACCTGAGAAGCGGCTAGATCTCAGGGAGTTAGGACCGTAGAGCCTGTCCCCATGTTCGCGAAGCGTACGCAGGAGGTGGAGCCGTTCCTTGCCATGGAGGTTATGGAGCGCGGGATGGCGATGGCACGGGCCGGGACGCCGATCGTTCAGCTTGGGGTCGGGGAGCCGAACTTCGATGCGCCGCCGGCTGCGGTTCAGGCTGCGGTCGATTCGTTGGTGTCGGGGGAGACCCACTACACCGACAGCCGAGGCCTGTTCGTCTTGCGCGAGGCGATCGCTCAGGACTGCGAGAAGCGGCGCGGAGTTGCGGTGGACCCGGACCGGGTCGTGGTCACCAGCGGAACCTCCCCCGCGATCCTGTTGTGCTTGAACCTGTTGGTGGACCCCGGCGATGAGGTGATCCTCGCGACACCGCACTACCCTTGTTATCCGAACATGATCGCCGCCTGCGGCGGCAAGACGGTTCTGGTGCCGACCGGACCCGACGACGGCTTCGTGATGGACGTCACCAAGGTGAGAGCTGCGATCACGCCGAGAACCCGCGCGATCTTTCTCGCGTCACCCGCCAACCCGACGGGCGCCGTTCAGCCCAAGGAAGTCGTGGAAGAGCTCAGCAGCCTTGGTATTCCAATCCTGTCTGACGAAATCTACGGCGGGCTCACGTACGACGGCGCGCACGTGACCTCCCCGATGGGTCTCACCGACCACTGCTACCTGCTCGATGGGTTTTCGAAGCGCTACGCGATGACCGGGTTTCGTCTGGGCTACCTCATCGCTCCCGAAGTAGCGATGCGCCCTTTGCAAAGCCTGATGCAGAGCTTCTTCATCTCGACGTCGCAGTTCGTTCAGCAGGCCGGCATCGCGGCGTTGGCCCACGGCGCGGCGCAGGTCGAACACATGCGCCAGCAGTACGCCATACGCAGGCGTATTCTGGTCGATGGCCTACGGGACATGGGCTTGTCGATCCCCATCGACCCGCCGGGCGCGTTCTACGCACTGGTGGACATGCGTCACTTCGAGCGCGACTCGCTGACGCTGTCGTTCGACATTCTCGACAAGGCCCACGTGGCGACCGGGCCGGGGCGAGACTTTGGAGAGGCCGCCGAAGGATTCATTCGCTTCAGCTTCGCGACGTCGCGGGAGGACATCGAAGAAGGCTTGCGCCGACTGGCACGCGCTCTGCCCGAGCTCTGACCATCAGTCCGCATCACCGAGAAGCGCGAGAAGCGCCGCTTCATCGATGATGGTGACGCCGAGCGCCTGCGCCTTTTCGTGCTTGCTTCCAGGGTCGTCTCCCGCAACCACGTAGTCGGTCTTCTTCGACACCGAGCCCGACACCTTGCCGCCCGCCGCCTTGACGCGTTTCGTTGCCTCGGTGCGGCTCAGCGTGGGCAACGCCCCCGTCAGCACGAAGGTCTTGCCGGAGACTTCAGCGACCTCGCGCACATCGGACGCTCGGACGCTGAGGCTCACCGCGACATCGGCCAGGCCGGTGAACACCTTTCGGACGGCCGGCGAATGGAGCTCGTGAAAGATGCTGTCGGCGCTCTTGCGTGCGAGCCCCTCTACCGCACCACGCTCCGAAGACTTCGCTGGCGCCACGGTTTCGACGGCCTCTTCGTCTTCGGCCACGTATCGCGCCGCAAATTCCAAGAGTCCATCTGCGGTCCTGAAATAGGCAGCGAGGTCCTCGGCCATCGTCTCGCCCACGTGGCGAATCGCCAGTCCGTTCAACACCCGGCCGAGACCGCGTGCCTTGGCCGCCTCGAGACCAGCCTTCACCCGCTCGGCGCTCTTCTCACCCATCCGATCGAGCTCCGCGAGCTCCTCCACGTCGAGACGAAACAAATCGTCCGGCGAGCGAACACCGAGCTTGTCGACCACCTGATCGACGAGGACCTCGCCCATCCCGTCGATATCCATCGCTCTTCGGCTGGCGAAATGACGGAGCCGCTCACGGACCTGGGCCGGACAGGTGGGGTTGGGACAGTAGACGAAAATCTCTTCGCTCACTGCGTCCGTCCCGCATGTCGGGCAGACATTCGGTGGCACGAAGCGCTTCGCTCCCCGCTTGCGCTTGCTCTTGTCGACCTCGACGACCTGGGGAATGATCTCGCCGGCCTTTTCGACCAACACAGTGTCGCCGACTCGCACGTCCTTACGCTCGAGTTCGACGAAGTTGTGCAGTGAAGCGCGGCTCACCGTCGTCCCCGACACGAACACCGGGTCTAAGATCGCGACCGGCGTCAGCTTCCCCGACTTCCCCACGGACACTTCGATGCCGAGGAGCTTGGTGGGCTTGCGCTCCGGCGGAAATTTGTACGCGATGCCCCAATGCGGGTGATGCCCGGTCGCGCCGAGTCGCGCGTACATACCGAGGTCGTCGAGCTTGATCACCATCCCGTCAATGTCGTAGTTCAGCGTGCCACGGCGCGCCTGGTAGTCCTCGCAGTACTGAAGCGCCGCCTCTTCAGAGACGGTCTGAAACACTTCACTCAGGTACACATCGGCGCCGCGGTCCGCCAACCACTGCAACGTCTCGCTCTGGGTCGGCGGAAGCGTCGCCTCGCCGTCCCACGCGACCTGATAGAAGAACGATCGAATTCCGGTCTCTTCGAGGCCTACCGGATCCTTTCGTTTCATCATGCCAGCGCAACCATTTCGCGGATTGATCAACGGCTTGTCCAGCGTCGCATTGAAGCGCGCGAACTCGCTAAGCGGCCAGTAGAGCTCGCCACGGATTTCGATCTCTCCCTTGCCAGCCTTCGGAAGCTTCGTCGGCACTGTGCCGAGCCTGGCCACCTGTTGGGTGATGACATCTCCCTTGTGCCCATCGCCCCGGGTCACCGCGCGACGCAGCACGCCTCCGGCATAGAGAAGCGACACCGAAATGCCATCGACCTTGGGCTCGACGATGGTCGGGAGCACCTCGACTTCCAACTCTTTGCGACGGCGGCGAAACCACGCGGACAGCTGATCGGCAAGCGGCATGGGCTCGCCCGCACTGTCCCGCCGATTCGGCGACAGCTTCTCGAGTGACAACATCGGCACCCGGTGCTCCACCGTTTCGAACCCCGCGGTGTGATCCTGCCCCGGCTCGGCATCGATCCGCTCCGACGCGTCGATGCCCAACGAATCAGCAAGCTCCCGATACCGCTCGACCAAGTCATCGAACGCCCCATCGGTGATCTCGGGAGCCCCCGCCCGATACGCCGCCTCGTGATACCGAATCTGCCCGGCGAGCTCCTTCAGCTCCACTTCCGCCCGCACCCGGTCACCCATCCCCAAACCTTGCCAGAATTAGCCTGTTTCAAAAGGGGTCTGACCCCTTTTAGAAGTCCTAATTTGTCGTCTTTTTGGGTGATGTTGTGACAATTGGGTCCCGCTAGGGCAGCTTGTTTAGTTGGGGATGATCGACGAAGGGCAGCGCCCCGAGAGCCTCGGGACGGAATCGAAGGCTCAATACGAGCGCGAGCGCGATGAACAAACGCGTCTTCGATCGCTCGGTGCCTTGTCGCACATGTTGCCGGTGCTGGCGATCATCTACGCAGCAGCGGCCGTGGTCTTTTTGGTGTCGCCGCCGTTCACCCCCAACGCCCCGCACGTGTTCATCTGTGCGGTGTCCGCTGCGGCCGTGCTCCTGGTGTGGGCGGGCATGCGGGTCGACGATCCCCGCTTCGACACTCCAATCTCGCTGGCCACTATCGCGATCGCGGCCGGCATGGGCCTCACGATGTTCGCCGTCAGCGGCGCGATCAGCAATACGACGACGCTTGCGCTCTGCCTCGTCACTGCCGGCGCCCTGCTCTATCGTTTCTCGATGTTCGCAGTGCTGGTCGGCGTGGTGTTCATCGGCTGGCTTCAACTCGCGCACGGCAGTGCGAGCGGCCCGTACAGCCTCGGGATGTTCCACCTTTGGGCTGCCACCCTCGTGGGGTCCCTGGTCCTTTGGTCGCGCCGCGAGCTCATGTTCCGGCTCCATTACGAAGCCCAGAATGCCGATTCGATGCGCCGGCTCGCGACCGAGCAGGCACGCACGTTGGGGCGCGCGCGGGACGCTGCCTTGGCCTCGGCTCAGGTGAAAGGGCAGTTCCTGGCGAACGTGAGTCATGAAATCCGCACGCCGCTCAACGGAATCCTCGGCCTCCTACAGTTGATAAACCCGTCGGCGCTGCCGAAACCACAAGACGACTATCTGCGCGAAATCCACAGGTCAGGCCGCTCCCTGCTCGCCATCGTCAACGACTTGCTCGACCTTTCGAAGATCGAGGCCGGCGAGATGCGTCTCGAGTCCGTAGCCTTCGACATCACGTCGATGACTGAAGATGTGGCGATGAACTACGCGTCGGCCGCACACGCCAAGGGCATCGAGCTCATCACCCAGATCGGTCCCGACGTGCCTTCGGAGGTACTGGGCGACCCACTACGATTGCGGCAGGTCATCTCCAATCTGCTCAACAACGCGTTGAAGTTCACCGAGGAGGGCGAGGTGATCGTCGGAGTTAGGGTCCGCCATCGAAGCCCGTGGCACGTCGACCTCGAGATCCGGGTCTCCGACACGGGCCTCGGGATATCCGAGGAGCGCGCGCAGAGCATCTTCCGGCCCTTCTCCCAAGCCGACGCGTCCACGACCCGGAGGTACGGCGGCACCGGACTCGGGCTCCCGATCTGTCGGCAGCTCGTCGAACTGATGGGCGGCGACCTGCGGCTCGAGAGCACCCCAGGGGAAGGGAGCACGTTTTACTTCGGAATGCGTTTCGAGCTCGAGGAGAAGCTCAGCGAGGAGCTCAAAGCCGTCACTGAGGCGCTCGCAGGGATGAAGGTCCTCGTGCTCGAGAGCAACAACAGGGCGCGCGAAACGCTCTGCACTCAGCTGCAGGCTTGGAACATGGAGGCATCGGCAACGACGACGTTCGACGGCGCCCTCCGGACATTTCGCTCGTCCCCGCCTCCTGACGTAGCGATGGTCGACCTGCGCAGTCTCGGCAAAGACTGGCGAGACCGCGTGTTCGAACTCAACGCGGCCGCTACGAGACGCGGAAGCTCCGTCGTCGCGATTTGCTCCCACCGCCACGAGATCAGCGAGTTGGTCGAGGCTGGCATCTTCGTACATGTAGAAAAGCCCATTCGCCGAGCCAATATCGTTGCGGCCCTCCTCGACACACTCAAGCGCTCGGGCTCCTCGGGACGCCCCCAGGGCTACGTGGACCGTCCCTCTCTGCCGGCTCCACCGCCGCAGGAGCTGCGGTCCAACGGCATGAAGATCCTCGTCGCTGAGGACAATGCGATCAATCTAAAAGTCGTTCACGCGCACCTTCAGGCCCTCGGGTACGAGGTCGACGCGGTCAATGACGGTGTCGCCGCACTCGAAGCTCTCGAGGAAGGCCATCGTTACGCGGCAGTCATCATGGATGGACAGATGCCGAACATGGATGGCTATCAGACCACCCGAACGCAACGAGCGCGCGAATCCAAATCCGGTCAACGCCGCGTTCCGATCATCGCGCTCACCGCGCATGCAATGACGGGAGACCGCCGGGTCGCGTTCGCGGCAGGAATGGATGACTACCTGTCGAAGCCCTTCACGCAGAAGCAACTGCAAAAGGCGCTTCTCCGCTGGGCGGCCCGGCCGGCCGCGAGTGCCTCTGAATTTCCGCCGGATGCGCTCGACACCACGGTGACCTCTCAGCTCTTGGAGCTCGAAGAAGAGGAACCGGGGTTCATATGCGATGTCATCGAGAGCTTCTTTCAGACCGCCGAAGAGAGCATCGCACGCATGAAGGCCGCGATC
>QMMB01000108.1 GCA_003647035.1 Deltaproteobacteria bacterium
CTCCGGTGCGCGCTGGCTGCACCGGCGGTCGTGAAGATGGGCGCGAAGGTCCCCTTCGGCCTCAAGCTTCGCTTCAACGCCAAGGCCGCCAACGCCAAGGCCACGCTGCTGAACCAGGCCGACACTGCCTGGAAGGTGACGTTGACGTTCCGCGACACGAAGACGGGCACGACGTTCGTGCGGCGCCCGTTCGACGTTGGCATGCCGCCGGTGGGCGTGATGCCCGAGAGCATCGTCTGCTGATGCGGCAACACATAGCGGCGATAGTCCTCCGGCGCCAGGCAACCGACCCAACTGTCGAAGAGCTGCACCGCTTGTGCGCCCGCATCGATCTGCGCGATGAGGTAGTCGGCGATCGCATTCGAGAGCCTGGCCATGAGCGAGTTCCACAAACCTTCGTCGCCGTACATGAGCTTCTTGGTCTCGAAGTAGTTCTTCGAGCCGCCGCCCTCGATCGCGTAAGACGCCAACGTGAACGGCGCGCCAGCAAACCCGATGAGCGGAACGTCGAGCTCGGGACGCGTGGCGCGAATCGCGTCCATGACGTACGAGAGAGATCCGGCCGCATCGATACGCTCCGGAATCGCGTCCACCTGCACGGCCGTGCGAATCGGATTCAAGATCTTCGGGCCGTGGTCGTCCGTGAACTCGAAACCGATTTGAAGAGGCTCCAGGATCAACAGAATGTCGGCGAAGATGATCCCCGCATCGACCCCGAGCTGATCGACCGCCCGAACCGTCACCTCGCAGGCGAGGTCCGGTGTCTTACAAAGCTCAATGAAGCTCACCCGCTCGCGCAGCGCCCGATACTCAGGCTGATAGCGCCCCGCCTGCCGCATGATCCAAACCGGCGTGTAAGAAGTCGGCTTCCGCCGACAAGCGTCCAAGAACACACTCATGTGCGCAGGTGTAGCATGGTTATCCGCACCCCTACATGGCGATGGGGGGGTCGGTGGGGACGTTTTTTACTAGGGCGCGTGTTTCGGCGAGCAGGAAAATCGAGCCGGCGACGACGACGAGACCGTCTGGACCGGCCGCGCGTTGGGCGCGGGCGACGGCGTCGCGGATGCTGCGGGCGACGGTTCCTTTGCGGATCTTGGCAAGCCGCTCGGGCCCCTCGGATCGGGCGAGCTCCGGGGCCGCATAAATTCGGCGGTCCACTCGTCCATCGAAGGCGGCGAGCATTCGGCGGTGATCCTTGTCGTGCATGGCGCCAAACAAGAGAACGACTCGACCCGGAAACTCGAGGTCGTCGAGGTACCGCGCAAGCGTGTCGCAACCCGTGGCATTGTGCGCAGCGTCGAACAGAAACGCCGGTTGCCCGCGATGCCATTCAAGGCGGCCGGGCCACCTCGCGCGCTTCAACCCCGAGCGGACGTGTGCGTCGGAGACTTTGAAATCACGTTCCTGCAGCTCGACCAAGGTTGCCAGCACGCAGGCAGCGTTGTCGCCTTGGTAGTCTCCGCGGAGCCCGAGACGGAGCTTGGACCACCGCCGTTCACCGACACGCACCGACAGGGAACGACCATCCCAGGCGCTTTCGAAATCCCGATCGATCCACCGAAGGGGGGCCTCGACGGCACTCGCGCGCACGCTGATCGCGCGCCTCGCGCTCTTGCCCCGCGCGCCCACGACGCACGGTACGCCAGGCTTGAGGACGCCCGCTTTCTCCCTCGCGATCTTGGCCAGCGTGTCGCCAAGGATACGTTGATGCTCGAGGCTAATATTCGTGATCACAGAAACCTCCGGCGTCACGATGTTGGTCGAGTCGAGCCGGCCCCCGAGCCCCACTTCGAGAACCACGATGTCGCAGCGAGCGTCGCGAAACGCTTCGAACGCGAGCATCGTCGTGTATTCGAAAAATGAGAGGGGCGGCAAACGTGTGTCGGCGCGCAGTTCCTCGATGCGATTCGCCGCCTCTCGTTCGGAAATCGGCCGACCGCCGATACGCACACGCTCGACATATCGCTGTAGATGCGGCGAGGCGAACTGCCCCGTCCGGTAGCCTGCAGCTCGCATGACGGACTCGACCATCGTCGCGACACTGCCCTTCCCGTTCGTCCCTGCGACATGAACGAAGCGCGTCGCGCGCTCGGGATGGCCGCGCAGCTCTGCCGCCTCGGCAATGCGATCGAGGCCGAGCTTGATGCCGCGCGACTCCAGGCCGTAAAGCCAACGAAGCGCTTCGCGGTACCGAGTCACCCTGACAGGTACTCGACCAGGCGAGAGATGTTGGCTCGCATGTCTTGCCGCGTGGAGATCATGTCGATCATGCCGTGCTCGAGTAGGAACTCCGCGCGCTGAAAACCTTCGGGGAGCTTCTGGCGAATCGTGTCCTCGATCACGCGTGGCCCGGCAAAGCCGATCAGTGCCCGCGGTTCCGCGATGTTGACGTCACCCTGGAGCGCAAAGCTCGCAGCCACTCCGCCGGTGGTCGGGTTGAGTAACACGCTGATGAACGGCGCACCCGCATCGCGCAGCTTGCCTCGCGCGGCAACGGTCTTGGCCATCTGCATCAACGAGAGCGAGCCTTCCTGCATCCGAGCCCCGCCCGAGCAGGAAAGCAACACGACCGGCTGCTCATGCTCCGCACCGCGCTCCATCATCCGCGTGACGACCTCACCCACCACCGAGCCCATGGAGCCGCCCATGAAGCGAAAGACGAAGACCCCAAGCTGCACGGCGCGGCCATCGATACGGGCGGTCCCGGCCAGAATGGCATCGTTGACCCCTGTCGATGTGCGAGCGGCTTCAACGCGGTCCGGATAAGCCTTCGAGTCGATGAACTCGAGCGGATCACGCGCGCTCAATTCGGTGTCGAGCGCGGTCCAGCTTACATCGTCAGCAAGAAGAGCAATCCATTGCTCCGCCGTCAAATGGAAGTGAAAGCCGCAGGCGGGGCAAACTTCGAGGTTGCGCTCGAAGTCATCTTTCCTCACCGCGTCGCCGCACGCATCACATTTGCGGAAGAGCCCCTCGCCGAGGGTCTTCTTCTCGGAGGCGTCGACTCCTGCCTTGGTCTTGGCGAACTCGGCCACGGCAAGTGGCTAGCATGAAGCCGAAACCGGAGCGACCCGTGGGCGTGCCTCGCACAGCGTCAGCGCGGGGCTCCCGCAACGATTGCGGAAAGATGCCGCCCCGTGTTGCCGTGCTCGCGCCGGTGCGAAAAAAAGTGCGCGGCATCGGCGTGCGTGCACGCGCCCACATCATCGATCGCATCCTCCGGAACACCGGCGTCTCGAAGTTGAAGTCGTATCAACGCGGCGAGGTCACCATGGGGCATTGCCCGGGCGCGTTGGACGACGGCACGGCCCTTCGAGACGCGCTCCATCTCTCGAGCGACTTCTTCACCGATCTCGAACGCCTCGACGCGGATGTGCGGACCGATCGCCACGACGAGGCCGGCCGCATCGTGCCCAGGCGCTTGGATGGCGCGTGAAACGATGCCCGCGACGGCGCCGCGCCAGCCTGCGTGTATGGCACCGACATCACCGCTCGATGGATGCCCGATCAAAACGGGCACGCAGTCGGCCGTGCGAGCGGCGATCGCGAAGCCTTCCGTGCGCGCGATGAGCGCATCGCCTTCCATGTCTGCAATAGTTTCGGCAGCGCTGGATCCTGAGATCTCGCGCACGTCGGTCCCATGCACTTGCCGTTGCTCGAAGAGGCGATCGCCGCTGATCCCGAGGTTCTTCACAAAACGTGTGCGGTTTTCGCGAACCGCGTCGTCCGCGTCGCCTAGATGAAACCCGAGGTTGAGCGAGTCGTAGGGAGCGAGGCTGACCCCACCCGCGCGTGTTGCAAACGCATGAACGAACCCATATCGATCCAGAAGGGTGGAATGCAAGGCACACACACTGTGGTTCTTAGCATGGCGTGATTGCGCGAGCCGCCGCGCCAGCGCGAATCGTCGTGGCAAGCGCAAGCAAGGTGCCGACCGAGTTCAACTAACCCCAGACGCTCGCGTATTCGACGAATTCTGCTATTGGGATCGTCATGAAATCTCTTAGCAGCGTTCGATTGACCCTGGTCGTTCTTGGATTACTCGTTGCCTCTTGCGGTAGCGATTCCGGAACCAGCGCCACAGCCCCACCGCCCGAGCCTCTCGACCTGGAAGCTACGGCCGCCGGTTTTGATCTCGACTCCGTCGGCGCGGAGTACTTCGAGGCGATCTCGTACGGGCCGTACGATGAAAACCTGTTCGATATTTATCTTCCGGCTTCGGACCAGCCGACCCCGCTCTTGATCTACATCCACGGTGGTGGGTTCACTGGCGGGTCGCGCGACACCTCCGGCTCCGAGGACTTCGTCATGTCGTACCTCTCGGAAGGCGTGGCGTTCGCCTCGATCGACTATCGCTTGCTCACCTCGCCGGACCCGGATGGCGTGATCAAGTCACTGACCGATAGCGCGCGTTGTTTGCAGTTCATTCGCTATCACGCAGAGCAACTCAACATCGACCCGTCGAACATCATTCTCATGGGTGGTTCCGCGGGTGCCGGCGCCTCGTTGTGGATTGCCTTCAACGATGACATGGCCGACCCGATCAACGAAGACCCTGTGCTGCGCCAGACGACGCGTGTGAACGCAGCGATCGCGATTTCCACGCAGGCCACCTACGACATCGGCAAGTGGACGAGCGTGGTCTTCGAGGAGTACAGACTCGACCTTCTGGAGCTCGCCGATCTACTAGGCCTTGCGCAGCGACTGCTTGATTTCTACGGCATCACCGATGTCGAGACGTTCGAGTCGCCTGAGATTCTCGAGTACCGCGCACGGGTCGACATGCTCGGCTTGATGGATGCGGACGACCCTCCGTTCTACGCGCAGAACGACTTGGAGCCCGCCACCGGGCCCGGCTCGGAGCCGCTCAGCGTCGACCTCGCCTTCCACCACGCGAACCACGCATTGGTCTTGGCCGAACAAGCTGATGAAATCGGGCTAGAGAACGTGACGAACATCAAAGGCCTCATGATCGAAGACCCCAGCGGTGAGGATTCGCTGGCATTCGCTCTGCGGCATTTCGGCCTCTGAGGCTCGCCACTTAGGCGCTCGCGTGGAGGCGGCGGGATGGAAATGACGGGCCCACGCTGCACGGTTACATCAACGTGTTTCGCCGACTTGACAGACGGCGGCTCTTGACTACTTTCCGCCCCCTGCATTCCTGCGGAAGTGGCGGAACTGGCAGACGCGCTAGACTAAGGATCTAGTGAGGTAAAACTCGTGGAGGTTCGAGTCCTCTCTTCCGCACCCTTTGATTCCAGGCAGTTGCGCTACACCACTAGACTCTTCGTTGGGTCGCCCTGCCCCCTGGTGTCCCAACCGGTGTCCCGATAGGACCGATTCGGCGGCGCGACGGCGGGCGTGGACGTAGTGGTTGGTGGTCGTGATGTGCTTGTGGCCGAGCAGGTAACCGACGCCAACGAGGTTGCCGGAGCGCTCGGTGAGCTCGGTCGCCAGGCTGTGCCTGAGGTCGTAGGCGCTGAACTTGGAGGCGCGCTGGCGAATGAGAAGGCAAGCGCCAACACCAAGACGCCGGCTCCCCCGGTTCGCCGCTTGAGGACGATAGCCAAGACACACAGTGAAACCACACCAACGCCAGCGGATAGTGCTAAGTGCGCAAGGGCAGCGAACTCAGTCGTAGCAAGCAGCGCGGCCGCGAAACGGCTGGGCGGCCCCGAGGATACGGGAAACACCTGGATCAGCACGAGAGTGAGAAAGCTGACGGCCAGCAGCGCGAGGACCCAGGTCGAGTAGCGCAAGATGCGCCTTGGTCCGGTACGCATGTCTCTGTCGGGAGCCACCATAGGCTAATAACGCGGGCCGACGTGCAATACTTCCCCAAACTGACAGGGACGACCGCGCCCGGTTTGATAAGAAAGCCGGTTCGACCGTGTCCAAGGGGGCACGCAGTTCCGCATGCTCCCCGACCCGCTCGACGTCGCGTTTGCCGCGCTTGGCAACGATCAGGCGGCGGCGCTACTGCAGGGCGAGCTCGATACCTATCGCTATTCGCCCGATCTGCATGTCATGCGGCTGTTGGTTGACGAGCACCCCGAAGAGTATTGGGCCCAAAATCTCTACAACCTCTGGATGGGCTCTCTACGAATGCTATCGCCGCCAAAGGACGCGTCCTTGCAATCCGGCGTGTTCGGTACCGAGGCTTGGGGCCGCAGGCTGCTCAACACCCAACTCGCCTCCTGGGCAGAGCTGAGGCACGACACGATTCTCTACGTGAAGCAGTCGCACACATCGGGGAACGCTTGCGAGTTCCCGGACGCCTACGTCGACCCCTACCCGGCCTTCTTCCAAGGCATCGAAACCTTTGCTGCGTACGGCCGCGAAATCGTGGGCGCCCTCGAGCTGCCTTCGCAAGAGCTCGCAATGTACATCGAACGTTACTTCCACACTCTGGAGGCCACGGCAGCCACGCTACGCGAGATGGCGGAGTTCGAGCTCACCGGGGAGCCGTTCTCGCCGGCCCACATGGAGTTCATCAATCAGATCGTGACCTTCGAGTGGGTATGCGACGTCCCCATAGCCCAAGGCTGGTACGGGGAGTTGTTCTTCGATCGGGGGGACTCGGGCACGTTCGATCCCACGGTCGCCGACGTGCATACTCAGCCTACGGACGAGAATGGAAATCCCGTGGGGCGGGTGCTTCATGTGGGCACGGGTTCGGGTCGACTTCTCGTAGTGACCGCCGAAACCTGCTCCGGGCCTCGCGCCTACGTTGGCGTGGCCTCCTCGTATTTCGAAACGGTGACGAAGGACTTCAAACGCTTGACCGATGAGGAGTGGTCCGCGGCGCTACTTGAGGCAGGCCACCCACCCGACGTGGATTGGCTCGAAGACCTGGTCGCGCGCTAGCCGGAACCCAGATGGAGGTCGCGAGTACGCTCGCGGGTCTGTACACAAGACTTCTGGGGGGCTGGCGTCAGCCACAGAACCGAATCGAGATCGGAGGCGAGGCGTGGCGACCCACGACACGAATGTCTGGAAGTGCTCGCCAGCTGGCACACCCTGGCGCAGCGGTCCTAGGTGACCATGTGAGGTTTCGGCGGTACGCATATTGCTTCCTCGATCGGGCATGCGTACTCCTAGCTTCCTCGCCCTCACGTTTTCCTTGCCGTTGTTCGCTCTCGCGATCGCCGGCTGCATGTCTTCTGACTCTGCCGCCAGCGGATTCGGGACCGGCCCCGAAGTCGCCGGCCCCTCCGGCGCCGGCGACTTCGGGGCCACGCAAGGTGGCATTCAGGACATGACCTTTGCGCGCGACACGGTGGATGCCGGTCGAGTGCCTCCCGCGGAAGCCTTCGTGGTCGAGGCGATGTTCTCCGAGCACGACTTACCCTTGAACGGCGAGACCTGTACCAGCTTGCTGTGTCTGCGTGCGGCGATCGGTGTCGCGCCCAACGAGACCAACGAGCCATCGGCCTGGGTTCAGGTTGGTATGTCGTCGACCGTCGATCCCGACACGTTCGAGCGACCTACGCTATCGGTGGTGGCCGTGGTCGACGTCTCTGGTTCGATGGGTTGGGCCTACGGCGAAAATGGTACGCCCGCAGGGCTTTCCAAGGCGTTGCTGACCCAGGTGTCTGAGCGCCTTGGCGAGGGGGACCGTTTCTCGATCGTCACGTATGGCTCTTCGTCCCGCGTTCACCTCTCTCCCGTCTCGGCGTCGGACCACGAACGTATTGCCGGCGCGATCGAGTCGCTGAACGAGAACGGCTCCACGAACATGGAAGCTGGATTGAAGCTCGGATACGAAGTCGCCGCGGACGAGACCGGCCGTGCGGAGCGAGTGCGGCTGATGCTGTTTACCGACGTGCAACCCAACGTGGGTTCGACCACGGCAAGCGAGTTCGAACGACTGGTTCAAGAGGGCGCCGAAGGCGGGGCCGGGTTGACGGTGTTTGCCGTGGGTCTCGGACTCAATCCCGATGTGCTTCGAGGCATGAGCCAGATTCGCAATGCCAACGCGTTCAGCCTCACCGACCCGGAGCACGTTTCCGCGCTCATGGAGGACAGCTGGCCGTGGATGGTCAGCCCCATCGCGCACGACCTCGTTCTTCAGGCCACGGCCTCTGACGGGTTCGTGGTGGCCGAGGGCTTCGGCTTTCCCGAATCCACGTTGGAAGAAGCTAGCCTCTCGGTGAGCACGGTCTTCTTGAGTCGCCGACGTGGTGCTTTGTTGCTCCGCATCGGCCCCGAGAACGCGGCTGCGTTCGACGCCCTGTCGGTGCAGGTATCGTTGGAGTATCGGACGATCGACGGCGAGCCGCGCGAGGAAGCCTTCACGAAGGACTTCTCGATCTTCACGGAGGACGTGAGCTTCGAGCAAGCGGGTGTTCACAAGACGGTAGCCTTGGCACGCTTGGTCTCTGCGATGAAGAAGGCCGCGGAGACCTACGGAAGCGATCGGGATACCGCCGTGTCGGTCCTGCAGGAAGCGCACCTGCAGTTCGAAGAAACGCTAGACACCTTGGACGACCCTGCCCTCGAACGAGAGCGTGTGTTCTCGGCCGACTTGTTGCAGTTGATGCGGGAAGGCGCCTCCCAGGAATCGTTCTACGGCGGCTAGAACGGTGGTATGGTGCAAAATCGTAGGAGTCCCTGTCCCTCCTCAAAACCCCGTCGGCCGCGCAATCGTTGATGTTTGCGCGCTCGGGGTCAAGCTGGCCTACCGCGATGCTTCGCCTGCTGTACGCCCTGCTCGCGACTGCCAGCTCGAGCCTGAAGCCGCAGCGCGAACTCGCTCTGCAGACCCTCGCGTCGCGACAGCAGCAGGCCATGGTGCTCCGAACGACATCTCACCGCGCAACACATTCCTCAATTGAGGGTTGGAACCGTTGCGAGTTTACCCGAGGCTCTGGGGTGCCCCGGCTTTGGCGCAGGGAGAGAACTGGAGTTTGCTGCGCTCGGCGATAGAAAAAACCCGGCCGAA
>QMMB01000109.1 GCA_003647035.1 Deltaproteobacteria bacterium
AAGCCCATGTAGGCACTGCGCTGAAGCTGGCGCGGATAGCGTTCGACGTTCGTCGCGAAGGCCAGGACGTGCGGGATTGCAAGTATCGCCGCGGCGCGAAACCGCTCCGGCCATTGGGCCGACGCGTATTGCGTGATGACCGAGCCCCAGTCGTGGCCGACGATCCGCACCGGGTCCGAGGGAGACAACTCATCGACGAAGGAAAGGATCGTACGAGCGAGGGAAGGGATATCGAAAGGCCCATCGAGCGACGAGGGGGCGTAGCCAGGGAGCCAAGGGCTAACGACGCGGTACCCGGCTTCGCAAAGGTGCTCGGTGAGCGGCTCCCAGGTGCGTGGAATGTCCGGAAAGCCATGGAGGCACATCACCAAGGGCGAATCTTCCGCCCCGCTCGAGAGGTAAGAGATGCCGGTTTGTTCGGACTGCAGTCGACGCACGGCACCCAGCTTACGAGAAGAAGCTGGCGAGCGCTGCCGCGAGCCGGGCAGCAAACGATTCGTCGACGATCAGATCCTGGCGCGCTTCGATTTCGAGCGCGCAGCGCCGAAATTGCTGGGCGTGGCGCACCGCCGAGTAGGCGAGCCCGATTTTGCCCGACCAGGGCTCGTTTGCTAGGGCATGAAAGCCTGCCCCCTCGAGATGGCGCACGAGCCTCTGAGCCGGCTCCTCGTCGTGGTCGAAGAGCACGCCGAGCTCCAAGACTCGGGCGTCCCCTTCGTACTTGTCGGTAAAGGTGTGGATTGAGAACACCGTGTCGCCTTGGCTGCGCTCCACCATGGCGCTCACCGCGGCGTGATACGGATGATAGAAGCGGTCGATTCGGCGTGCTCGCTCCGCTTCGAGGAGCGCTTCATTCAGGTGCACCGTCCTGCCGTCAGCGTTCTCTCGAAACAGAGTGTCCGAATCGAGAGGCCGGTTTGGATCGATTAAGAGCCGTGAAAAACGGGTCAGAACAGCAGGCGCGTTCATCAGGTGGGCGACCCTGCGAGTGAACGCGGCCGCACCGATGTCGCTGGCCCAGTGCGTGTCGACAAGCCAGCGATCTTCGTCCGGCCACCTCCACGGTTCAGGCAGAGCCGCCGACGCGTGCTCACAGGTGAACACCACACGACCGTCGAAGTCGCCATCGATCTCTTCTACCGGCTCGATCCCGTCCATTTTTGAATTGTATGCGAACTCTCGAAAAGTCGAGCTCCCCGATGACACTGAACGATTGATCGGTATACTGAAGAGAGAAGCCGACGGGGGCGGCGGAAGGAAATAAACTCGTGCCGCATCCCGACGAAGACCCGGAGCTCTCTGTAACCCCGAAAAAGGGGCGGCGCCCGAGCCATTTCCGAAAGATGCGCCGAGACACCACGACCAAGGTGGTTCGCGTTTCACGAGAGCGCGACCCGATTGGCCCCGATGTGAGTCACGTTGTCCAGAGCCCCCGGGCACGCCAGGAGCAGTGGAGCGAAGTGATCAACCAAGCCCCCACCTTGCCAGAACCTCTCCTGCAGCGGCCCATGCCGCCCCCGGCTCCCCTGCCCTCAGAGACCTCGGCCAACGACCCCATGGTCCCCGGCTGGCTCGACGACCGCAAGCGCCGCAAACGCGTCGAGGACATCATTGGAACCGTCGGGCTCACCCTGATGGTCGCAGCGATGCTGGTGACGATGTGGCTGCGGATGATCAGTCCGTGACGCAATGCTCGAATTCAGGGCCTCGAATCCCGGGCCTCGAGCCTCAGGCCTTCAGACGCGTACCTATGACCTCGGCCTTCATCCGTCAGGATCTTTCTTCGCGCCGATGTTCCATTGCAGGCTCAGCGCGATGAAGTGGATTGCGCTGTTGTCGTAAGACCCGACCACATCTCCGTTCAACGCCCCCCCTTGCTGGTTCACCGGCATATCGCCAAACCATGCGAGCGTGTAGGCGAGGCCCAAGTCCACGGCAGGGACGATCACCCATTCCGCCCCGAGACCGAAACGAAAGGCTTGGCCCATGGGCGCGTCTACGGTGCGGTTCTCATCGGTTACGGCGGAGCTATCGTAGGCGAATCCCAAGGACTCGACGTTGTAGCGGCCAACGAACCCTTCGTCGAAGCTGAGCGCGGAGCCGAAGTAGGAAAAGACACCGACGCCGACCGCGACGACGTCGGTCACCGACTGTGCCCAGAACAGACTGCCACCGGGGATGAGCCCCACTGGGTTGCCGCCGTTGTTTCCCGGGACCGTGGTTCCACTGCTCGCCTCGAAACCAAACTGCCCGTAACCGAGCTGCAGCCCCACCTCGAGCTGCGGGACCTCGAGTTGATTCATGCCAGCCGGATTCTTGAATAGGGTGGCGGCGTCTTGGGCTCTGGCGGACCACCCCGCAGCCGCGAGGCCGACGTCAGGAGTTCCGAGCTCCCAGAGTTGGATACCGCCTGCGCGCGCAGCGCTCGTCGGGAGCACCGCGCCTCCAACGAGCCCGAGACAGAGAAGGAATCGAGACGTTGGCGTCGCGGTCATCACGGCCTCCAGATTGCTACTTGAAGATCGGCTCGTAGTCGGTGTCGTAAAGCTCGTTGATCTCGTCGTAGATCGGCTGGACGACCTCGGGGTACGGGAGCACCCCGGACTTGGTGAAGTCGGAGAACGGGATCACTTTCGATGTGTCGGGCGGATTCCTCTTTTTCATCGGCGGGCTCGGCCAGATCTCTTCGTCGACTGCGGACATGCGCACGCGAATCTCGTCGGGGGTGACATTGAAGACCATGTAGTCGAGCGCCAATGCGAGAGGCCCGTCGTAGGTCTTGCGGACGCGGCGCATCACCTCGGGCTGCGTGTCGAAGTCGTTGTAGAAGTGATATCCGACAGCGAGCCGAGGCTTCGTCATCGACATCACCTTGCCGAACTGCTCCGGCGAGGTGTGCCCCTGCGTCCCGACGTTCAACGCTTCGAGCGGCGCAAAGCCTTGCTTGGTGACCAGCAGCACCGCGGGCAAGAAGCACTCGTGAATCGCGATGTCGGCGCCCTTCGTGTGCTCGGCCCACCATTTGTTGGGAATGGTGTCGCTCGAATAGGCGAACTTCAGCCCGTTCCACTCGAGAATGAAGCTGACCGCCCCGTCGAGGCCATGGACCGCCGGAATGCTGCGAATCGTGACGCCCTTTTCTTCGTAGATGACCTCGTTGACTGCGTCGAAGGCGAACTCGGTCACGTCCAACTGCCCGCCACGGAAATCGATGACCCCGCCTCGGGTCCCGATGTCCCAGACGTACATCTGCTTCATGAGGTCCATCGCGTGCTTCGTGCCGTACTCAGGGGTCCCACCGCTCGGGCCCCAAATGCGGAGCGGTGTCAGACGATTCATCACGGTGCCCCCTAGCCAAAACGACGGCAGGTCGCCCATGTGGTCGACGTGCAGATGCCCAAAGAAGACCTTGTCGATCAGGTCGTACGGAATCTTCTGCGCCGCAAGCCGCTCGTGGCAACCACTCCCAATATCGAAGAGAAACTTCTCGCCGTTGCCAAGCTCGACAAGCCAGCATGCCGCTGCTTGTTTCGGCCGCACGCTCGGCATCCCCGTGCCGAGCGCTACCACCCGCATCTCGTTCTTCCCGAGCGACTCGGTCGCCGGATAGTAGACATCGAGCTCGGCCTTTTTGGCCGAAGCGGTTTCGGTCAGCGGCGCGACTCGGCCTGCCCGTTCATCGGAACGGCCCCAAAGATATCCGGCGACGATGGCGACGACGAGCGCGATGGCGGCAGCGCCTTTGCTAGCTGGTGACATGGATCAGCCCTCCGAGGGCCGACTCTACTGATGAATCTCGCTCGGCGGTAGCCATATCCTGCCAAGCGGTGGCCATGTGGGTCGCATGATCAGCGCCGGAGCGTGACCGAGGGGCGCTCTCCGAAGGCCTTTCGATACTGGAGCGAGAACCGCCCCGGGTGATAGAAGCCGTGCGCCAACGCTTCCGCCAGCGTGTCCTCGAAGTCGAGCTTGGCTCCCGTCGGCAGAGGCGCTCGGAGCACCTCCCCCCATAGCGCACTGAGGGTGCCAAAGAGTCTTCGTCCTGCCGGCGATGCCAGCGAGAAGACCTGAGGCTCGCCGCGTGGTGTCGGGTCTTCGGGCTCTGGGCCTAGCCAACGCGCATCCATGAGGTCGGCGGCGATGTTGACTACGAGCGTGGAAGTGTCTTGACCGATTCGCAGGTCGACCTCATTTCCGGGCCCCGCTAGGTACGCGCTGCCTGGTTCGACCGCTTGGTATCTCCCCGCGATCCGGCACTCGAACCGCTCGTTCAACGGCACGTTCAAGGTATAGAAACCTTCGACGGCTTGCTTTCGCACGCGCGCGTTGGTCACCCTTGGCAAGAACAGGCTGACCCGGCGGCGTGGTTAGAACTCCGGCCGATCCTGATGCTGCCCGAACACGTCGCGGAACACGTCGCAGATCTCCTGCTCGGTACAAGACGCCTTCGCCGCGTCGATGATGCCGGGCATCACAGTGCGGTCGGTGCGGCAGTCCTCGGCGATGGTCGCTAGGGCCTTGGACACTGCGGCGTCGTCGCGTTCTGCTTTGAGCTTGGCGAGGCTCTCGACCTGCTCCTTTTGAATTGACTCATCGACTCGGAGTGTCGGGATGTCGGGGTCTTCGTCTTGTTCGTACTTGTTGACGCCAACCACCGTCTTTTCACCGCTTTCGATCTGCCGCTGGAGACGATAGGCCGAACCGGCAATCTCGCGTTGCGGGTAACCACGCTCCACGGCTTCGACCATGCCGCCAAGATCGTCGATCTTTCGAATGTAGTCCATCGCCTCTTCTTCGAGGCGGTCGGTCATCCACTCGACGAAGTAGCTGCCGGCCAAGGGGTCGATCGTATTGGTAACACCAGACTCCTCGGCGATGATCTGCTGCGTGCGGAGCGCCACCGTGACGGCTTCCTCGGTGGGGAGCGCAAACGTCTCGTCGAGGCTGTTGGTGTGTAGCGATTGAGTCCCGCCCAACACCGCGGCCAGCGCCTGAAGGGCCACGCGCGCGACGTTGTTGTAGGGCTGCTGAGCGGTGAGCGACACGCCGGCCGTCTGCGCGTGCGTCCGCAGCATCAACGAGCGTGGATTCTTCGGATTGAACCGGTCTTTCATCAGCCGCGCCCACATGCGGCGCGCTGCGCGGAACTTCGCGATCTCTTCGAAGAAATCGCTGTGAACGTCGAAGAAGAACGACAGACGCGGCGCGAACTCGTCGACGTCCAACCCGCGCTCGACCCCCCACTTCACATACTCGAGCCCATCGGCAATCGTAAAAGCGAGCTCCTGCGCGGCTGTCGAGCCCGCCTCGCGAATGTGGTAGCCGCTGATGCTCACGCTGTTCCAACGCGGCACCTCCTTCGCGCAGAACTCGATCGAGTCGGTGACGATTCGCATCGCCGGCCGCGGAGGCACCACCCACGCGTGCTGCGCGATGAACTCCTTGAGGCAGTCGTTCTGGACCGTCCCGCCGATCTTGTCGCGGGCAATCCCACGCTTGTCAGCTAGCGCGATGTAGAATCCGAGCAGCACGGCCGCAGGGCCGTTGATCGTCATCGACGTCGTCACTTGGTCGAGCGGAATGTGGTCGAACAAGACCTCCATGTCGCGGAGCGTATCGACTGCCACACCCACCATGCCGACCTCGCCGAGCGAGCGCGGTGAGTCGCTGTCGTATCCCATCAAGGTCGGAAAATCAAAAGCCGTAGAAAGGCCGGTCTGCCCCTGGGCGAGCAGGTACCGAAAGCGCTCGTTGGTCTGTCGCGGTGTGCCGAAGCCTGCAAACATCCGCATCGTCCACAGGCGGCCACGGTACATCGTCGGCTGAACTCCGCGGGTGTACGGAAACCGGCCTGGGAACCCGAGGTCGCTCTGATAGTCGTCACCGAGGTCGGCCGGCGTGAGAAGGTCCGGCACCTCGAGGTCGCTGTGCGTAACGAACCGCTCCCTGCGCAACGGGTGGCGAGCCGTGGCGCCCTGCACATCCTGCTCGCGCCACTGGCCGGCCTCATCGCGCAAGCGATCTTTGTCGCCGTCTGACTGCCGATCAGCCGCCGGCTTCTTCGCGGGGTCCGCGGTCACAGGCACCTCATGTCAGTTCTCTACCGTGTCCTGCGCACCTGGGAAAGGCAACACCTCGCCCCGGATGACTTGCAGCATGCCCTCGACTTCCAGCGCCACCTCGAGCTCCGGGCTCGTTTCCAAGAACCGTTCGAGATAGCGCTTCGCCGCGTCGTTCTCACCCTTTTGAAAGTGAGCGGAGCCGACGAGGAACAAGCCGTCGCCATCGTCCTCCTGCTGCTGAAGCACACGCTTGCCCATTCGGATCGCGCGGTCGTACTCGCCCATCATGCGGAGCGTCTGCCCCGCACCCACCATCGCGCCGGCGTACTCGGGGGCGAGCTTCAACGCCTCGACGTAACTCTTGAGCGCCTCTGGGAACGCTTCCTTTTGAAAGTATGCGTGACCTAGAAAGTGCAGGGCGTATTCGTTTTGCGGATCCTCCCGGGCAACCCGCAAGAGCTCGTCGATCGCTTGATCGATCTCGCCCGCGTGCAGAAGCTCCATGCCTTCTTCGGCCGCTTCCCACCGCTCGGCCTGCGCATCAGTCAGCGAAGTGTCCTCAGTCACGGTTGCCGTAGTCGATTGAGCCCGCACGAGTTCGGTCGCGCGGCCGCACCCCGGAGGCCAACGTCCCGAGCGCGAGCACCAAAAACAAGACGCCGCCGATGAGGAGTGTGATGCCCATCAGCTGACGGCTTTCCAACAGCCAGTAACAAACCCCGGCGACCACCAAAGTCAGGACGGCAACGGCCGCCGACATGCGCATCTGCATTCGACGGCGACGCTGCGCAATGACCTCCGCCTCGCGCTTGGCTTCCTTTACTTCCCTGGCTCGCTCCTTGCGAGCTTGGCGCCGCTCGTTTTGTTTCTTCGCCACGGAGGCGAGCATACTACCGAATTGCCCGACGAGCCCGCTCTGCCAAGTGGCCCTCGGCCACGAGCTCCAAGTACCTCTCGTAGGCGTCCCGTGCGGCGGGGGAGTTGTCGCTCGAAAGCGCCTCACCCAGGTAGAACCACGCCTCTGGCGGGGTGCCCCGCAGGGAGATCGACTGCCGAAACAGCCGGCGGGCCGCATCCCGCTCGCCGCGCTCGTAGTGAACGCGCCCCATCTGATAAATCGCAGCGGCCTCGAGACCCGGACGCGCGTCGACCCCCCGAGCAAGCTGCAGCGCTCGGGACGCATTCCTCATCGCCTCCGAGTACTTCTTGGCGCGGAGGATGCTCCGACCCATGCCGACCAGCGCGGGCGCATAGTCTGGATCGAGCTCGAGCGCGCGTCGGTAGTAGCTGGCACCAACCCCGGTGTGACCCTGTAGATAGAGCGCATCGGCGCGCGCAGTCAGCTGCTGGGCGTCCAGCGACGCCAACTCGGCCTGCACGACCGCAGCCTGGGGCTCGGGCGTGGGTGCCGGCACCGCCCTACGAGTCGGCACCGCCCTACGAGACGAGGTCGATTTGCGAGGCGGCTTGGACACCGGGGTCGCCGGCTTCGGCTCGGGCTCGGGCACCTCGGCGGCCACAGCCGGCTCCGCGATCGGAGGGGCCACGACGACCTCCGGTTCATGCAAGGGCTCGCGGATCAACTCGGCCTCCACGGGCTCGATCGCAGTCGGCTCCGCCGAGATCTCGTCGGTTGGGGCTGCTGAAACCTCGTCCGGAGTGCTCGTGAGCATCGCAATGCCCGTGATTAGAAGTGCAACCCCACCCAGCGCACCGACGACAAACAAGACCTGCCGCGGTGTAAACGCCGACTGGTTCCCGCGTTCGCGTTGCTCCGCAAAGGCGATCAAATCATCCCCGGCGTCCGGCCCCAGCCCCTCCGGGGCCTCCTCCGGGCGCGCCACGACGGCCTCCAATGCGCGCGCCTTCTGCAGTACGAGCGCCGCCTTGTCGTGCTCCCCTCGCTCGGCCAACAGATCTCCGAGCCCCAGCAAGGGCCTTGGATCCTTCGGCGCGATTCGAGCCGCACCTAGCAACGCCTGCTGTGCGCGCAGCGAGTCGCCATCAGCCCTCCACGCTGCGGAACAAAGCAGCAGGTACTCGGGATCGTCCACCAGTTCGTCGTGATGCACGCTCAACATCTCGAGCGCCGCCCGGGGCCTGCCTGCTTCGATCAGATCGCGTGCAATCTCCAACGGATGCGGCTGCCCAATGGGTTCCGCATCGTCGAGCGCGTAGGCGTCGAAGCCGAAATCAGACACGGCAGCGATCCTACCAGAGCCCGCCCTGGATCCATGAATTCCCGCCGATCTCGGACTCACTCCGGGCCTTCTCCGCCAAAGCTTGTATACTCCCGCGCAATGTTTGTGGTCGCGTGCTCCGGTTTCCCCGTGCCGGTCAGCCGATATTGGCGGTAGTTTGATGCGGTGGAAATCTCGGATACCGAGATCGCCATTCCCGGCGCTGGTACGATACGGCGCTGGATTCGGGAGGCGCCGGACAACTTCCTGTTCACCGTGGTAGCCCCCAAATCCGTCAGTGAGTCCGGGTTTCGGCGCACCAAGGAGAACAAGGCGACCTGCGAAGCTGTGGCGGAGCTCGCCAGGGACCTCAAGGCCAAAGCGGTCATCTTTAGCGCAGACGAAAACTTCAAACATGGCAAGGCTAACCGGGCCGCTCTTCGAGCGTTTCTAGGTTTTCTGCCGCCAAAGATGCCGCCTATCGTCTTCGACCTCGATGCGTGGAAGCCAAGCGATATCGTCGCAGCATGCGGCGACCGGCCGGCCGTCGCAGCCTACGACCCGCTCACCGACGATCCCCCGCCCAAGGCGAAGATGGTCTACCTCCGCCTTCCGGGGCCCGCGGGCCACCGGTCGCGGTACGACGAGGCGGCAGTCGCGAAAATCGCCGAACACTGCAAGAGCCTC
>QMMB01000110.1 GCA_003647035.1 Deltaproteobacteria bacterium
CGGTAGGGTGTCCCGAGCCAACCGGATGCCCTCGACACCCCCCTCTGCCTCGATCACGTCGTGCCCGGCCGCCCCGAGCAGCTTCTGCACGAGGCGCCGATTGTTGGGATCGTCCTCGATGTGCAGCACACGAGCCATTGAACCCGGATGCTATCAGCCTCAGCGGCCTGTCGCACGCGGGACCCGCGGGCTTGCCGCATGCGAGGACGCTGGCTAGGAATCAGGTATGGCAGGGCGATTGGTCGAGCAGCTCGTCGATGCCGGACTCGTAACTGAGGCGCAGGCGAGCGCTAGCGGTGGCGGAAACCCGGTCTTGGCTTCCGGGCAGGTGGTTCAGAACCTGGTCGCGAGCGGCCTCGACGAGCGCGTCTTAGCGGGCTTCTTCGTGACCCGTGGCTTCGGTCCCATGCTCGGGTCCCAAGAGTTGGCTCGCGCCGACGGCGAGCTCGTTCGGCGTTTGCCGGCAAGCGACGCGCACGATCTCTGCGCGATGCCGCTGCAGACGAGCCCCGCGGGCGCCATCGTGGCGATGGCCGATCCCACGGACGAACGTGCGGTGGCCAAGGTCAGCGAAGCGCTCGGAGGAAGCATCTTGCCGACCGTGGCCAAGCTTTCCGATCTCCTCGCGTCGATCGACCGCGCCTATCCACCGGACCGCGCGTCGCCCATGACCGACCCCGTGGTGAGGGCGCGCTCGCGTACGCCGAGCGGCATCGTTCCTCTCGTCCGGGAAAAGCCTGAGTTCGCTACCGATCGAACGCTGTCCGCCTTCGACCCTTCACTTTCCGACCTTGCAGCCACCGCAAGCCCGGCGTGGGATCGCGCGTGGAGCCGCTCGATTACCGAACGCGAGGTGTCGTGGACCCCAAAGTCGAGCCACATCCCGTTGCCGGTCGTCTCGGGTGCCCCCCCGGCGGCGCCCGCATCGTTGCCCCCCGCCAGTTTTCGCCCACCGACGGCGTCCGGCTCGGCCGTCGATGCCCACCTCGCAGAGCTGGCCCGCGCTACCTCGCGCGACGACGTCGTGCGTATCGCGTGCCACGCATGCCTGGCCGTCTCCCGAGGTGCGGCCTTCCTGGCGTTGCGCAAGGGCGTGTTCCGTGGATGGGACGGCGCCGGTGGAGATGTGACGAACGCCGGCATTCGAAGTCTATGGGTGCCTGCGAGTAACCCCTCGATCCTCAATGAGGTCCTGCACACCGGACGCGTCTTCCACGGGGCCTATGGGCAGACGGCCGCCGACCACCTCTTTCGGGCGGCTTTCGGCAGCCACGGCCGAGAGGTCGTCATCGTTCCGGTGATGATCGGCGCGCGCCTGGTCGGGGTGTTGTGCGCCAACGATCCTTCGAACGAAACGGCCCTCGTCGAGAGGGTCGCCGAGGACGTGGGGAAGGCCTTTGAGAGGCTCATCGTGACCCAGAAATCGGGCGCTTAGTCGACGAAAACCGCCTGGAAGCCGGGGTCTGCCTGCTTGGCGAGCCGGAGGAGCCGGCGACGTTCGCTCAGGACGGACGAGGCGTAGCCATTGCGCTTGTCGCAGTGGCCGGAGTTGTACCAGGCAAGGCCCTTCTCGACGTCGCCTCCGCACCGAGCGACCGCCCATTCGTACAGCCCAAGCCCCGCTTCGATGACCTCGCGCTGACACGCACCCGGGCGGCGGCTGCACTTCTCACGGTACCGCTCATTGTACACGAAAGGCACCGTCTTCCCCCGGTACTTCGGGTTGAGCTGGACCACACCGCGAGCCCCGACCGGGCTCACCGCCAGTGGGTTGAGACCCGACTCGCGCACGGCGATCGCCGCAGTCAGAAAAGGGTCGACCCCTGCGCGGTTGCTCGCTTCGGTGATCAATCGTGACAAGGTCGCGATGCGGGCCCGGCACCCACCGTCGCTCACTCGGCAGTGCTGAACGTGGATGGGCTCACCTTGGCGGCTCTCACGAACGATCAGGCGAGCGTCGATGGCGCGTGCTAGCGCGAGGGACGTGGGGTGATCCCCAAGGGCGCTGCGATAGTCGATGCCCTCGGCGGCAGGCGCGGGCACAACTTCACTGAACGAGGGACCCGCCTCGGAGTGCGAGTGCCACGCGCTGATGAAAACAACGCCGATGAGCAATAGTGCGATACGCATGCCGTACTCCCAATAGCCATCAAGAGGCCGCCACGGTAGGGCATGCGCATACCTTGCGCCACCCGCAGGCGACTCAGGTGTATCTTTTTGACTACACCTACTCGGCTTCTACTTCCGGGGCCGGAGCGGGCTCTGCAGACTTTTTCTCTTTGTCTTCGGGGGGTTCCGGATTGGATGTCGACTCTGATTCGACTTTCACCGGCTCCGCGTCGGTGCTCTCGGGAGTGTCCGCCATCTCACTGGCGGCTGTCGATTCGTTCTGTGCCGTCTCCGTGCCCTCTGCGCCCGCCTCGTCACTGCCTCCGCGGCGTCGGCCGCCTCGGCGGCGGCTCCGGCGGCGCCTGGTGCCGTCCGAGTCCGTGTTGTCGTCGCCGTTGGTGTTCGAGTGGTTGCGTGCGGACGAGGAGTTGGCGCGCGCCGGAGCGTCTCCGAGCGAGTCGAGAAGGTCGACATCGAGCACAGATAGCGGAAGCGAGGCCCGCCGGATGCCCACACCCACCTCTTCCATCGATGCGGCCAGCGCGTCGCCGTCGAAGAGCGCGCAAGGCGCGGCGCCTTCGGCGTGTGCCTCGATGACGGTGCCATCACGCACCTGACCGAGCGTGATCACCCAGCCCATGCGTGCATGATCGAAATGGTGGAGCCCACCGCGCAGCGCCACGACGGCGTCGTTGCTGATGGGCTGCTTGCCGCGGTAGATCGTGATGGCTAGCGGTGTTTCTTCAGGGCCTCGGCGAAGCGTACCGGCAAGGCTGAAATCACCCACATCGGCGCGCACCGCGCGAAGCGACTGGACACCGACCGCGTTGAGCCATGTGGCGAGGAGCTCGAGCAATGCGCCGTCGGGCAGGTCGTGCAGGCGCTTGACGAAGGCTCGGCGGACACTCTGCCGCTGCCGGTCTGCGGCCCGCACCGCGTCGCGCTCGGCGTTGACGGCGTCGCTTGGTAGACTCCACTCCATCAAGGACACGAGCCCGTCTCCCTCGCGGAATCTCGGGCGCCCGTCGGCGGCCTGCCGCTTGGCGTTGTCGCCTCGGATGGCGGCACCCAGGGTCGGGGCCAGCAGAGCAGGAGCCCCCGCGAGGCGGCCTGTATCGATCAGGGCCTCGGCGAGCTGGACGAGGGTCCTCGTCTGGCGGCTGCGGCCGCGAAGCGAGGTTTCGATGGCGTCGGCCAGGTCCCGGCCGACCGGCTCACCTGCTTGGGCGGCGCGGGTCGCTGGGGCTTGGGGCTCCTTGCGGGACCTGCTGCGAGGCGGCGACCGGCGCTCCGATCGGCCTTCGACGCTCGATCCGCCCTCGGAATCGCGTTCGCGGCGACGGCGGGGACGGCGCTTGCGCGGCTTGCGGCCCTCACGGGAGTCGTCGTCGAGGTTGGCGAGAATCAACTCGTCATCGTCGTCTTCCTCCGGGAACACGTCCGCACCGGGCAGATCTTGCGCCACGACGCTCGGCTCCGCGTCGCCCGTGTCATCGGGGGTCGTGTCTCCGTCTGCTGTCGAAGAGGCTTCGACGTCCGCCGTGTCTCCGTCCGCTGCGGCCGCCTCTGGGGCGTCGTTCGGCTCCGCGGCGCTGTCCGGAGCTTGGACCGCCTCGTCGGGGAGATCCCGCAAGGCGAAGACACCGGGCTTGACCTTGGTGATCGGGGCATCGCCGCGGTCCTTCTTGACCATGGTGGCGAGCCTCGAGCTCATGGTGGTTTCGGGGGTTTTACCGACGTGCGATAGAAGATTTCGTTCGATCGCGATTTCGGTGATTTTCTTGTAGTGGAGCGGCTTTCCGACCGAGCGGAGAACCTCCACGGCTGCTTCCGTGAATGTCATTGTTGTTGTCGTTCCTGTCTCTCCGGCGGGCGCTATCGAATGGCAGTTGGAACATCGCGACGGGGAGCGTTGACTCGCTCCACCCGCGCATTGTCCCGGGGCCCCAAGGGCTATCAGCCATGCTCGTTCGCACTCCGACCGGACAAAAGCGGTTGTTGAATAAGTTCGTGGGTCCTGTGACCCCCTCTTCACTCATCGGTACCATCCGGACCGTCTCGAAGCAACGAAACGAGCCTCGAAAGCTCCAAATTAGTCCACTTTGGCCATCCGCCCCGGTCGGCTTCGGGCCTGGCTGCCCTTAATCCCGTGGATTTGACTTCGACTCGGGCCAGGCCCATACGGGCCGTCTGCGGGTAATTGGCTCTGGCAGATCGCCGCTGTTACAGCCGGATAGGCATGGGCAGGGGTCTTTTCGTGTCAGACGGGCGTCGCAGCTGTGGCATGCGGGACACGACTCGAGGAACCCCCCACAGCGTTTCGGGGTGAAGCGGGGTTGGCCCGCTCTTCGCATGGGTAGCGCGTCGAGGAGATTCGAATGAAGGACAAAGAGATCGGCATACTGCTCGGCGGCGTGAGCGCGGAGCGCGACATCTCACTGAAGACTGGCGAGGCCATGTTCCAGGCCCTCAAGGCCCGCGGCTATCGAGTACAGAAGGTCTTCGTCGATGCGGACATCGATCGGGTTTTGCGCCAAACGACGCTCGACGTCGCCGTGATCGCCCTGCACGGCACGTACGGCGAAGACGGCTGCATCCAAGGCACGCTCGAAACGATGGGCATCCCCTACACCGGTTCCGGTGTGCTCCCGAGCGCGCTGGCGATGGACAAGCTCAAGAGCAAGGAGCTCTTCCGCCTCTACAACGTGCCGACTCCATCCTATTATGTCGTGCGCAGTAGCGATCTTGACCGCTTGGAGCAGATTCATAGCTCTTTTGGTTTTCCGAGCTTCGTGAAGCCGAGGAGCGGCGGGTCGAGCGTGGGCGCAGGCGGGGCCAAGAACCTCGCAGAGCTGAAACAACGCTGTGAAGACGCTGCGCGTTTCGACGAGTGGGTTCTGGTAGAGCGCCTGATTCGCGGCCGCGAGGTGGCGGTGGGCCTGCTCGACGGCAACGCCCTCGGCGCGATCGAGATCGAGCCCAAGGGCGGCTTCTACGACTACAAGTCGAAGTACCAGGCGGGACAGAGCGAATATCATTTCCCCGCCCGGCTTTCGCCAACCCGCTACCAGGGCGTGCTGAACTTGGCTGAGCGCTCGGTTCAGGCCGTGGGCGCCACGGGCGCGACCCGGGTCGACCTGCTGGTGACCTCGGATGAGAACGAATACGTGCTCGAGGTCAACACCCTCCCCGGGATGACCCCCACGTCCCTGTTGCCCAAAATTGCCGCTGGGGCTGGCTACGACTTTGGCGACCTCTGTGAGGCCATACTCGAACGGGCGGCTCTGCACGTGGGCGAGGGACTGCCGAGCGTCTCCGAGGCGGAGCGCGCCGCTCTCACGGCCGACCGGCTGCCGCTAGGACCTGCCGAATAGGCCATTGTTGACAATTCCGATGTGGGAAACCATAGATCCCGCAGAGTGAAGCTCTCCAACAAAGGCCGATACGGCGTTCGCGCCATCTTCGACATCGCTTTTCATAGCGGTGGCAAGGCCACGCAGATCAAGGACATTTCGAGACGGCAGGCGATCCCTCCTCGCTTCCTCGAACAGATTTTCCAGGATCTCAAACGGGCCGGATTGGTAACGTCCAAGCGCGGCCCGCGAGGCGGATACGCGCTTGCGATGGACCCGGACGACATCCGGCTCGGCGATATCGTGCGCGCGCTCGAGGGGCCTATCGTTCTGGCAGGGGCCGACGGGAATGGCGATTCGGACGAAACCAGCCGCGTCGTGACCGAATCGGTATTCTCCGAGCTCTCCGAGAACATCGAGGCGTGCTTCGACGCGATCACGATCCAAGATCTCTGTGATCGGGGCGACGCACATGGAGTTCGCCGGGCGCCTCCCCGACGTTACGTATATTCGATCTGATGTCCGCGCCTGTTGTCGATAGCGTTCTCGATCTCGTTGGCGAAACGCCAGTCGTTCGTTTGCGCAGACTCTCGCCAGAAGGTGGGGCCACGATTTGGGGAAAGTGCGAGCACCTCAATCCAGGCGGCTCGGTCAAAGACCGCATTTGTCTGGCCATGATCGAAGTGGCCGAAGCCGAGGGACGGTTGAAGCCGGGTGACACCCTCGTCGAGCCGACCAGCGGCAACACCGGCATCGGGCTGGCTTTGGTGTGCGCACGCAAAGGCTACAAGCTCATCCTCACGATGCCCGCAAGCATGTCGCTCGAGCGGCGTGCGCTGCTGGAAGCCTATGGAGTCGAGATCGTTCTCACCCAGGCGGACCGGGCGATGGAGGGTGCCATGGAGGCCGCGCGCCGCATCGTCGAAGAGCGCGGCGCGTTCATGCCCGAGCAGTTTTCGAATCCGGCCAATCCGGGCGTGCACATGAGAACGACCGCAGCCGAGTTGCTGCATGCGTTCGAGGGACAAACCATCGATGTGTTCGTGGCGGCCGTTGGCACCGGAGGGACCGTCAGCGGTGTCGGAGAGGCCCTCAAGGCGCGAAATCCGGCGACACGCGTGATTGCGGTCGAACCCGCAGCGAGCCCAGTCCTTGCGGGTGGCGTCGCCGGGCCGACGAAGATTCAAGGCCTCAACGCGGGATTCGTGCCGGAGAACTACCATCGAGATACGGTCGACGAGATCATCGGCGTCAGCGATCGGGACGCATGGAACACCAAGCTCGAGCTCGCCAAACGGGAGGGTCTGCTTCTCGGCATCAGCGCCGGTGCGAACGTATGGGCTGCCATCGAGGTCGCCAAGCAGCTGGGGCCCGACCAAATCGTCGTGACGGTGCTTTGCGACACTGGCGAGCGCTACTTCAGCTTGGCGGAGTACTTCTAATGAGCGCGCCGCAACGAGTCCTCGTCGTTGGCGCGGGTGGGCTGGGCTCCCCGGTGCTGCGGCAACTCGCCACGAGCGGTGTCGCGCACATCACCGTCATCGACGACGACGTCGTTGATGAGAGCAACCTGCAGCGCCAAACGCTCTACACCGGTGACGACGTTGGGCAATCGAAGATCGAGCGGGCAGCGCGCGTGCTTCGCAAACTCTCGCCGGGGCTTTCGGTGCACACAATCGAAGGCCGTTTTGTCCCTGGCACCGCGATGGCGCTCTTGTCGGATCACAGTCTGGTCGTCGAGGGGGCCGACAACCTCGCCACGAAGTTTCTCGTTGCCGATGCGGCGCGCCTTGCGGGCGTGCCGGCGGTGCAGGCGGGGGCCGTCCGGTGGGCCGGCTGGGCTTTTTGCGCCCTCCCCGACTCCGCGTGTCTTCGTTGCCTCTTCGAGGACATCCCCCGCGACCAGGTGGAAACCTGTGCCGAGGCGGGGGTGGTCGGGCCGGTCGTCGGGGTGCTCGGCGGCCTAGAGGCTGCGTTGGCTTTGCGCTTGCTCCAGGGTGAACGCCCGGGTGGCGAGCTTTGGCACTATGACGCGCTCAAGGGCGTGATTCGAAAGACGTTCGTGCGTCGGCGAAGCGATTGTCCCTTGTGTGCAGGAGAGATTCAGGACTTGCGGATGGAGCGGTACACGGCGGCTTGCGCTGCGTGATCTCAGCTTGCATCTGTTAGGACTCAGAAAGGAACGAACATGGCTGTTACGGTACGCATTCCAACCCCCCTCCGAACCCTCACCGGTGGAGCAGACGAAGTCTCCGTCGACGCTGGAACGGTGGCTGAGGTGATCGAAAGCCTCGAGACCAATCACCCGGGCATGAAGGACCGCCTGTGTGATGAAAAGGGCGTGCGTCGCTTCGTGAACATCTACGCGAACGACGAAGACATTCGCTTTCTCGACAACCTCGAGACTCCGCTCAAAGAGGGCGACACTCTGAGCATCGTTCCGGCCATCGCGGGCGGGGCCTTGCGTTGAGCCTGGACGCCGCAGCACGGCGTCGATACGCGCGTCAGCTTCTCATCGGTGAAATCGGCGAGTTGGGCCAATTGCGCCTGCTCGATGCTCGGTTTCGCCCTGGGGTCGGTGGCGACGTGGAGGCAACCGCTGTGGCGGCCGAGTATCTCGAGCGAGCGGGCTGTGCTGAGGACCAAGCCGGCACTGAGCTTCGCGCCCCCGACGCGAGCGCGGTCTTGCGGTTTGCGGGGTCGCCAGCGCTTCGAGAGCCTGCGGCGGCAATCATGGGCGCCTTCTCGGCAGTCGAGCACTTGAAAGGGGTTCTGGGCATTGCCGCTGCGCGCGAATTTCCAAACGACTTGACGTTGAGCGACGAAGGCTGATGCGTTTCCGAAAGATGGATTCGATCGTCGAGGCGGTGGGCGACACGCCGATGGTGCGCCTGCGCTCGCTCGAAAAGGATGCGCCCGGGACGAAGATCTTTCTCAAGCTCGAGTACGCGAACCCGGGCGGCTCGGTCAAGGATCGCCCTGCCCGGCAGATGATGCTCGACGCCATCGAAGACGGCCGGCTGACGACCGACAAGATTCTGATCGATGCGACCAGCGGTAATACCGGCGTGGCGTACAGTCTGTTCGGCGCCGCGATGGGCTACCGCATCCTGCTCGTGATGCCGTCGAACGTATCGCAGGCGCGTAAGGACATCACGGAGGCGTTTGGCACCGAATTTATCTACAGCGATCCGATGGAAGGCTCGGACGGCGCGATTGTGAAAGTGCGCCAAATGGTCGCTGAGGACCCGGGCCGCTATTTCTATGCCGATCAGTACTCGAATCCATCGAACCCCCGCGCACACTATTTAGGCACTGGACGCGAGATCCTCGAACAGGTCGGCGACGAGATCACCCATTTCGTGGCGGGGCTCGGGACCAGCGGGGCCTGTATGGGCACGACGCGACGTTTGCATGAGCACAGCCGCAAGATCCAGTGCATGGCGGTCGGGCCGGCCGA
>QMMB01000111.1 GCA_003647035.1 Deltaproteobacteria bacterium
ACCCTCCGCCAGGCTGTCGATGTTCGGCGTCTCGATGAGGCCACCGAAGCTTCCCAGCTGCGCGTCACCCGTATCGTCGAGAAGGATCACGACGACGTTCGGAGCTTTGTCGGGAGCCGGCTTGTACGTCGGGGGCCACCACTCCACGGAGTCTTCGTAGCGCTTGGCGATTTTGCCCTCGAAGTTGAGGGACGACGTTGGGTCGTTGGACACCTCCACGGGGTCGGGCTGTGTCTCGACGGCTCGGGGCGCCTCGGGATGAGCCGGCGGAGGTGCGCCTTTGTCGCACGCCACCAGAACAAGAGCGGCACCCAGAGGGAGAATCGTTGCGATACGCATCGCGGGAGCGTCCTGCAATCAAGCTCGAGGGTCAAATCTTGCTCGAGGCCTCTGCCACGATGACTGAGGTAGTCGACGCAAAATTTGCGCGCCGCATGGTCAAGGCGCAAGATTTGCGCGCATAAGGCCTTGAAAATACGGGGAAACAGGCCTGAAAGAGTACTTGCAATATCGGCTGAATTGAAACACGTTCTAGTGGAACACGTTCTAGTTAGAGACGATAGGAGCCGCGATGACGAACGAAGCAGACACGAACCCCTGGGCGGGTTTTGCCAGGGGCTGGTTCTTGCTCATGTTCTCCGAAGAGCTCGAGGCCGGCCAAGTAGTGCCCGTGAAGCGCTTCGACCAAGAGCTCGTGCTGTTCCGCACCGAGTCCGGCGAGGCCAAGGTGCTCGATGCGTACTGCCCTCACATGGGCGCGCACCTCGGGCATGGCGGCAAGATCGACGGCGAAGGGATCGTGTGCCCGTTCCATGCATGGAAGTTCGACGGCGCGGGCGAGTGCGTCGAGATTCCGTACGCCAAGCGCATTCCGCCGAAGGCAAGCGTACCGTGTTGGCCGGTGGCCGAACGCAACGGCATGATCTTCGTCTGGCACGATCGAGAGAAGAGCCAGCCCGATTGGGAGATCCCGGAGCTCGAAGAGTGGAATGACGCGGAGTTCCTTCCGTGGAAATTCGCAAAGCTCCAGATCAAAACCCCGCCGTTGGCGATCGCCGAGAACCTCGCGGACGCAGGGCACTTCATACCCGTGCACAACACGCACCCGATTCCCGGTTCGTTCAGTAACACCTATGAAGGCCACGTCGGACAGCAGAAGCTCAAAGCGGTCGCGTATCCGGTGAATGGCGGCAAGGACGAGTTTTCGTCGACCGCGACCTACTACGGACCGGCGTATCAGGTCACCAAGATGCACGGCGCGGGCCTCGGCGTGATCATCAACGCACACACGCCCATCGACGACGAGAACATCATGTTGCGCTTTGCGGTGTCGATGAAGACGACCGAACGCATGACGCCGGACCTCATCGATCACTTCATCAACAACATGCGCGACGGCTACCTGCAGGACGTACAGATCTGGGAGAACAAAATCTATCTCGACCGTCCGATGCTGTGTGACGGGGACGGCCCTATCGGCGAATTCCGACGCTGGTACTCGCAGTTCTACAACCCACGCACCAAGGCCGCCGACGCTGCCGAATAGCGAGGAGCATCCGCATGAGCAACGCCACGAAGCCGGATTTCGTAAAGCTCGCGTGTGACGCGAAACCGACCCTGCGCGAGCGCAACGCGAAGTGCGACGCCCACCGCGTGGTGCCGGACGAGACAATCCAGGAGTTCAAGGATGCTGGGTTCTTTCGGATGATGCAGCCGAAGCGCTGGGGTGGGTACGAGTGTAACCCCATCGAGTTCTTCGATGCGGCGATCGAAGTCGCGTCGGCGTGTCCGTCGAGCGCATGGGTGCTCGGCGTCGTCGCGGTGCACAACTGGCAGCTCGCGCTGTTCCCCGAGCAGGCTCAGAGAGATGTTTGGGAAAGCGAGAACGGGATCGATACGCTCACCGCCTCGTCATACATGCCGGTTGGCAAGGTGACGCGAGCCGACGGTGGGTATCGCCTCAGCGGCAAGTGGGGTTTCTCGAGCGGCTCCGACCATTGCCAGTGGATGTTCCTCGGTGCCTACGGACCGAAGGAGGACGGCAAGCCGCAAGACATGTTCACCTTGCTCCTACCGCGATCCAACTACGAGCTCGTGGACGACTGGTTTGTGTCCGGCCTCAAGGGCACGGGGAGCAAGTCCGTGGTGGTCGACGATGTGTTTGTACCGGCGCATCGCATACACCGCATGTCAGACGCGTACCGGCTTCAGAGCCCAGGCAACGAGTTCAACACGAGCCCGCTCTACCGCGTCCCCTTTGGGCAACTGTTCACGCGAACCGTGGCGACACCGGCGATCGGCATGCTGCAGGGCGCACTCGAAGCCTACGTCGAGCTAAACAAGAACCGGCAAGGCCGGGCCGACGGGAAGAAGGCGTCGGACGACCCGTTCAACCTCGAGACCTGCGCGCGGGCGACCCTCGCCATGCGTGAGGTCCGCGCACTTCTGCGCAACGACTGGAACGAGATGATGGGCAAGGCGGAATCGGGAGAGCGCATCGAGCTTGAAGACCGAGTCGCGTACCGCGCGAACGCGGGGGCGGCAACGGATCGAATGGTCAAGGCCCTCGATGACCTCTTCATGGCAAGCGGCGGCTCCGCGATCTTCCTCAACCAGGACATCCAGCGGTTCTTCCAGGACATTCACGGCGCGCGTGCACACCACGCGAACAACCCGCTCAAGACGCAGCGCAACTTCGGCGGGCTCTTGATGGGTGAGCAGACGACGGACTTCTTCCTGTGAGTTGACGATGGGATCAGTCGTTCACAGCTTGGGCTACTTCCTCTTCGAGGTCTCTCACCTCGACGCGTGGGATCGCTTTCTCACGAAGGTGATCGGTGCGCAGAGGGGCGAGGCGCTCGGCGAAGGACTGGTCCCGTATCGCACCGATGACCGCGCCGCGCGGATCCTACTGAGACAGGGGCCGGCGGATGATCTGGTTGCGCTCGGCTTCGAGGTACCGAGCGAGCAGGCCTTGCACGAAGTCACCGTGCACGTGCGGGAGGGCGGCCATTCGATCGATGTTGGCTCTGCCGATGAAGCGAAGGCGCGCGGCGTGAAGGGCTTGGTTCGGACGTTCGAGCCCGGCGGCGTGGCGGTCGAGCTTTTCTACGGGCCCGCCCTCGGAACCACACCCTTCCGTCGCGACAGCGTGGCTGCCGGATTCGTCACGGGCGAGCAAGGCGTCGGTCACCTCGCTCTTCGCGCAAACAGCATCGCCGAGACACGAGCGTACTTCGAGCAGGTCTTGAGCTTCGGTCTGAGCGACCACATCCGATGCACGCTGCCGGGTGACTTCAAAGTCGACGTCACGTTCCTGCACGTCAATCCGCGGCACCATACGATCGCACTCGGCTCCGGTCTCCCGAAGCACCTGCATCACTTCATGTTGCAGATGGCCTCCCTCGACGACGTCGGCGCCGCCCTCGATCGCGCGTTCGCCAACGACGTGCGCGTCGTGCAGGGCCTGGGCCGTCACCCGAACGACCAAATGGTGACTTTCTACTGTGTCACTCCTTCGGGCTTCGAATGTGAGGTCGGCTGGGGCGGACGGACCGTGGATGATTCTACGTGGCAGCCAACCACGTACAACCGAGTTAGCGACTGGGGCCATCAATCTCCGTATCGGAGGCCCCCGAAGCGACGAACAGAAATGGGAGAACAGCCATGAGCAAGAAACCACGATTCCCGATTCCACGTTACCCCCGGGGTTGGTTCCAGGTAGCGTACTCGGACGAGCTGAAGCCGGGCGAGGTCCAGCCGTTGAAGTACTTCGGGGTCGAGCTCGTGATGTTCCGCACCGAAGAAGGTGCGGTCAGTGTGCTCGATGCGTTCTGTCCGCACATGGGCGCGCATCTGGGCTACGGCGGCAAGGTCGACGGCGACGGCATCGTTTGCCCGTTCCACGCCTGGAAGTTCAACGGCGAGGGAAAGTGCACCGAGGTGCCGTACGCAAAGCATCTTCCGCGCAAAGCCAACATCACCACCTGGCCCGTACACGAAGTCAACGGCCTCATCATGGTCTGGCACGACATCGAGGGAAAGGAGCCCGAGTGGGAGATTCCGGAGATCCCGGAATGGAACAACGACGCTTGGACACCTTACTGGAAACAGCGCTGGAAGATGCGCACGCACAACCAGGACATGTGTGAGAACGTCGTCGACAAGGCTCACTTCCGCTACGTGCACGGAATGAACATCGTGCCGCAACCGCACACCATGGACCTCGTGTACCCGCACATTCACATGGTCACGGACACCGCCATGGAAACGCCTAGGGGCGACGTGACAGGCGAGCTCGAGGTCGACGTCCACGGCTTTGGATTCTCGCTCAGCCGCTTCCGGGGCATCGTCGAGACGACCAATATGGCCTCGGTCACGCCCATCGACGACGAATACTGCGACGTGCGCTTCTCATTTACCGTGAAGAAGCTGGGTGGGGCCGATATCACCGCTGGCGTCGGGAAGGCTTTCACCACCGAGGTCGCGCGCCAGCTCGAGGAAGACGCCCCCATTTGGGAGAACAAGACCTTCTTCGAGCAGCCGATGTTGTGCGATGGTGACGGCCCGGTCGCCGAATTCCGTAAGTGGTGCAAGCACTTCTACCCCGAGTGGTACCACAAGCAGGCTCAAGACGAGTATGATGGCGTCAAGGAGGTGAGCAAGCCCCTCACTCTGGCAGAGCGACGCAAGCGGCTTGCCGCAGCATAGATGGACACCAGTTCCGACACATCTGACACACAAGGCCCGGCGACGCCGGATGAAATCAGAGCGCGGATTCGAAGCGAGCACGCACAGATCTCTGCGTTGCTTGCGCGCGTCGAAGCATTGACCGAGCGCGTCGGCGACGGCGACACCAAGTCGGTGATCGCGCTGCGCGACGAGCTCTTGGCCCTCGGCGAAGTGCTGCTCGCCCATCTGCACTACGAAGAGTACCAACTGCCCTCGTTGGCCGAAGAAGACAAAGTCGACGAGATGGTGGAAGACATGCACCGCGAACACCAATCGCAGCGAGCGATCTTCGACAGCGTCATTCGCGAGCTAGACGAGACGGCGGTTGGGTCGAAGCTCGTCGTCGGTGTTCGCGAGCTGTCGCGCGCGATCCGGGACGACATGGAGCACGAGGAACGGGAGCTGCTGAGCGAGTCGTAGATGGGAGCAGGCGCATGAAGATCATGTACAACGCAGCGACCTGCAACCACTACGGCGCCTGTGTGGAAGAGGCTCCCCAGGTTTTCTCGTTCAAGGAAGACGGCAGCCTCTTGATCCAAACTTATGACGTCCCTCCCGACCTCGAAACCAAAGTCCGAGACGCCTGCATGATGTGCCCGACTCAGTCGGTGCAAATCGAAGAAGAGTGACGCAGCGACGCTACCAGTGGTCCGGACGCCTTCGGCGACTGTTTGTCCCGCCCCACCACCCCCACGCTATCGCCTAGATCCGGGTGAGCAGCTTCGTCGTCAACATACGCGAGGACGCGATGATGGGGGTCATGGTGTGGCTTGCGGCGCTGGTTGGGTAGCCTGATGAGTCGAAGACGTAGACGTCGCGAGTACCGTAGACCTGGCCGTTCAGATCGGCTCCGCCGTCGCGCTCCGATGCCGCAAACCGCACCGTGCCTTGTTGGTGAGCGCTGATCATCGGCGCGGTCGCGGGCGCAAAGGTCAGCTGTTGGGCCTTTTTGGCGTCGCGCGTCGAACGAATGACCAACGGCGGAGAGGTCGGAACCAACACCTCTCGTGCGCCGGCTTCGAGGTAGACCTTCGCAGCTATTTCGGCCGCGTGACGTAGGCGTTCCCGATGGTTGTCACGCTGCTCGTAGCGAATCGTCATCCGGCCGTCTCGGGCAACTTCGACCTGGCCAGACGGTTCGTCGGGGGCCAGGAGGAGCGAGGGCGCCATTCGGTCGTACTGGGTCATGTTCTGCATCCCCGGCGCCCCGGAGAAGGGCAACATGGTCGACACGATGCCCGGTGTGCCCATGATGGCTTCGATGCGATAGCCCCAAAGCCCGAACTCTGCGTTGTCTTCCTCTTCGAACTCGGTGACCGCGTACGACTGCGGAACGCCGTCGAAGGCCGCGATCCGCTCCTCGAAAACGCCGATGATGGAGAGCTGGGGCTGGAGGGTGAGGTTCTGGCCAACGTGGGAATTCCCCACTCCGGAACGCAAGAGCAACTGCGCCGATGCGATGGCGTTGGCCGCGACGATGACGATCTTCGCTCGGACGGTGAGCTCGCCCTGCTCGTGGTAGCCACCCGGATCGAGCGTGCGAACCGTCACTTCCTTGAGCTCCTGGTTCGCGTTGTCGATTCTGACAGCCCTCGCCCGCGTGAAGATGCGCGCCCCCGCCTCGATCGCTTTTGGAAGCGCGACCATGCGCGGGTTTCGTTTGGCGTGGACCGGGCAGCCGATCATGCAGGTTCCGAGACCGCGACAACCCACTCGGTTGTGCATCATCACCTCGCCCCGGAGTCCAAGGCCTTCCGCGCCCTGGCGAAGCTTGTTGTTCGCGCTGTTGACCAGGCTCTCCGGGATGCGGCTCGCAGAGAGATCGCCGAGCGCATCGTCCGTGAAGCGCTTGAACCGCTCGGGCGCGAAGTCTTCGAGTCCGTACTTGGTCGCCCAGTGGTGGAGCACGCCCTCGGGGATCGGCACGACGTCGCAGGTATTGATCACCCCGCCGCCGCCGAGGACTCTGCCTTGCAAGACACTGATGGAAAGGTCGTGGGAAGCTCGCCCTCCCCGGTCCATGTAGAGCTGGTCGTGCATCGCGCGATCGCGTTGGGTTCGCTCGGATCCGGCCACGTCACGGCCTTCCTCGAGCACGACGACCTCGTGCCCAGCCTCTGCAAGAAGACGCGCCGCGGTTGCCCCGCCGCAGCCTGAGCCGATCACACAGATCTCAGTCGTAATCACCTCAGGCAGCGGCTGCCTCGACAGATCGGTGATCCCTTCCGTCATGGCGTGCCCCCCTGCGTCCGTTTCATCGACGGGCCCGGGTAGCCAATGTACGGCCACACCTCCTCGTGATCGAAATAGACCAAGTTGAAGAACTTCCGCATCGCAATGCTGACCTGGCGCCTCAGCAAGTTGTCGCTGAGCGCCCATTGGTTCCAATGCTCGGTGCGTTCCTCGACATCGAGTCGGGAAAACGTCGTCACCCGCTTGTCGAACACCAGGGGCCCGAACTCGATCAACACCAGCGCCTTTCGAAGATCTTGAATGTTGTGCTCAGGCTCGTCCGCCAGGAAGTCATCGAATGCACGGGGAAGGTCCATCGGCAGCACGTCGATCGGAATGGCGTCGGTCGTCGGAAGCATGACTTCGACTAGGCTTTGCAACGTTCGGTACTCGTGTGCGTCCAGCAGGCGCAGCCCTTCGACGTTGGGCGCTCGGCCGCGCAAGGCCAGAAGACCACCACCCGCAACGCCCAACACCGCGCCACCCGCCACCAGGCTGACCTTCAGGAACCGACGCCGGGAAAGAAAACTGAAGAGCCCGTCGCGTGCAGTTTCTTCGCTTGGTACGTCTCCCATCGCCTCGGGGGATCTTGTGCCCTTCTCCTGCCGGCGCTGCAAGTAAATCCGGCATGCCCGTGCTATACACAACGCATGAGTGGCGGCGGCGACGAAATGAACGCATTTCGCGGGCTGCAAGCGGATCTAGCGGCCCGGTGGGCGCTCGCCGACGGTGATGGCCCGGAGCCGAGAGACATCGTCGTCATCCCTTCGCTGTCGTTCGACGGCATCGACACGGTCTCCATCGACGGAGTGCTCCACTACGAAGAGCGGATGCTGTTTGCACTGAACCTACTCCGCCGCCCACGCGCACGCCTCGTGTACGTGACGTCCGCGCCGATTCATCCCGCAGCCGTGGACTACATGCTCTCGCTGATCAGCGGCATCCCGAACGAACACATGCGACGCAGGCTCACCGTGCTTTCGCTCTACGACAACACGCTCGTGCCTCTGACCAAGAAGATCCTGCAGCGACCGCGCGTCATCGAACACATCCGTCATTTGATCCGGCCCGAGTGCGGAATGATGACTTGCTTCACGGTGACCGAAGCGGAGCGGAGCCTCGCCGTTGCGCTCGGTGTTCCACTCTACGGCGTGGACCCGGAGTTGTGCTGGCTCGGAACCAAGAGTGGGTCGCGCTGGGCGTTCCGAAAGGCTGGCGTGCCGTTGCTACCCGGGGCAGAGGACCTCAGGAGCGACACGGATCTCGTCGAAGCGATCGACGGCCTGTGGGAGGAGCACGACGCCGTCGAGCGCATGGTGGTGAAGCAGAACACCGGTTTCAGCGGCCAGGGTAATGCGATTCTGGATCTAAGCGCGCTCACCGCGGTGTCGCCCAAGAGTGGCACGAGCCGTAAAGTACGAGAGCAAGCACTCGCTGACGCGCTTCCGACGATGCGCTTCGTCGATCCCCGGCAGACCTGGGAGACATTCCAGGAGAAGTTCGAGCGGGAGGGCGGGATCGTGGAGGCTTTCCTCGAAGAGGAGGACAAACGCGCGACAAGTTGTCAGCTCCGCATCTCTCCCGAGGGCAGCCTAGACGCGATCTCCACGCACGACCAACTCGTCGAAGGCATCGATGGGCAAATCTACGCCGGCTGCAGATTCCCCTCCGACGCCGCCTACCGCATGGACATCCAACGAGACGCGCTTCGCGTCGGCGAGGTACTGCAAGACAAGGGCGCCGTGGGCCGGCTCGCCGTCGACTTCCTGTGTACCCAAGCCGACGATGGCGCGTGGAAGCACTACGCAATTGAAACCAACTTGCGGCTCGGCGGGACGACGCACCCGATGATGCTCCTACGCATGATGACCGATGGGCGCTACGACCCCGACACCGGCCTCTACCTCACACCGCGAGGCGAACCACAGTTCTACGTCGCCACCGATTCGATGCGGTC
>QMMB01000112.1 GCA_003647035.1 Deltaproteobacteria bacterium
CGGCGGAGTGAACCTAGGCGATGAATGGGCGCCTGTGAGTGCTGGCGGGGGAGGCTGGCGAGACGACATAATCCGAATCGAGGCGCCAGCGGTCGAGCAGATGTGCGACATCTTCGACTACGGTTGGCTTCGTATCGTCGAACCGCAGGCCCTGGTGAGGCATCGATTCGGACCGCCCATCGACACAGGCGATGGCCAGGGCAGCCGGGTTCGCGTCTTAGCCAACCACTACTTCCGCGAGCGGCGCGCGATCCGACAGGCGTACCTCCGCCGAATAGAGAGCGCACGGCGGTCGGTCTGCATTGCCAACAGCTACTTCGTCCCCGACGGGCGAATCCGCCGCGTCCTCGCGCAGGCCGTCGAGCGCGGTGCGGAGGTTCGCGTGATCGTCCCCGGGAAGAGCGACGTCCCCGCGGTCCGGCACGCCGCTCGCAAGCTCTACGGGCCACTCCTACAGGCGGGGATCCAACTCTACGAGTGGCAGGGTTCGATTCTCCACTCCAAAACCGCGGTGATCGACGGCCGCTGGTGCACCGTCGGCACCTACAATCTCGACTCCCGATCTCTGCGCTTCAATCTCGAGGTCACTGCGGCGGTCGAGGATGCTGCTGTTGCGGGCGCTATGGAAGATCGCTTCAACGAGGACCTCGAGCACGCTAAGCCCGTTTCCTACGACGAATGGAGGCGTCGCCCACTGCACGAGCGGATGCTAGACAACTTCTTCTACCGTTTTCGCCGACTGCTCTGAAGTGGAACGAAAGCCTCAGCACACGTACCTGGACCCTCTCGATGCGATTTGGCTGACGGTGGCGGACCGCATCGGCTTCAGAGTCACACGCTCCGCCGAAGTCTACGCATCGACGGACGGGAAGGGCGTCATGACAATCGGCGCCTCGAGCACACTCGACACCGACGACTGCCTTGCACAAATGGTCCTTCACGAGCTGTGTCACTCGTTGATCGAAGGGGCCGAGAGTTTCGGGGTCCCGGACTTCGGTCTCGACAATGAGAGTGAGCGCCACGTGGTACGGGAGCACGCGTGTCTGCGGTTGCAGGCATGGTTGACCCGTAAGTACGGCCTTCGCGCAGTGCTCGCCCCGACGACGGACTTCCGAAGCTACTATGACGAGCTGCCGGAGGATTCGCTCGCAGATGAGGGGGATCCGGCCACACGGGCGGCAAAGCTAGGTGCCGCCCGGTCGGAGGAGGCGCCTTGGGCTCCGCATTTGTGGGAGGGGTTGGAGGCGACGGCGAAGGTTTTCGAGGTCGCCAGCGAACTAGGAGCTTCGGATCCAGGGGCGGTCAACCCGCCCATCTGGTCAGAATTGAAGCGGTAATTCACGGACGCTGACGCTGACACCGACACTGACGCTGGCACTGACACTGACGCTGGCACCGACACTGACGCTGGCACCGACACTGACGCTGGCACTGACACTGACACTGACGCTGGCACTGACACCGACACCGACGGGGTCTCCGCCTGGCACCCCCCGGCCCACATGGTATAGCCCCGCCGCTTCTTCTGAAGCCGGGGACCCCTCGGGCCTCCGAAATCATTCACCTCTCTCAGCTCGATCAGACGTTCCGGTGCCCCTTCGGGGTTGTTCGTCTGGGGAGGGGGCAGTTCAACCGAAAGGAGAAATGAGCAATGGTCGAAACTGAAACTACCCATGAGATCCAGGAAGCGCCCGAGTTGGCGGCCCTGGGCAGCCCCGATGTCGCGTCGGGTGACCTACCGATCGGCCTCCGGGCCCTCATCGACGCCGGCGTGCACTTTGGTCATCAGACCAAGCGCTGGAACCCACGGATGCGCCCCTATATCTACGGCGCCCGCAACGGGATTCACATCATCGATCTCGACCAGACCGCAGAGCTTTTCAAGCGCGCCTACGCGTTCATCGCCGATACCGTTGGACGCGGCGGCCACGTGCTCTTCGTCGGTACCAAGCGTCAGGCAGCAGAGGTTGTCCGCGAAGAAGCCGAGCGTGCGGGTCAGTACTTCGCCACGGGCCGTTGGCTCGGGGGCACACTGACCAACTACCGCACCATGAAGGGCGGCATCGATCGGCTCCGCAATATCGAGCAGCAGATAGAGGATGGCACCATCGATTCCCTGCGAAAGAAGGAAGCACTGTCGATTCGTCGCGAGGGCGAGAAGCTGGAGAAGTATCTTGGTGGCATCAAGATGATGAACGGTCTCCCGTCGGCGCTCTTCATCATCGACCCGCACAACGAGCACATCGCCGTCAACGAGGCGCGCAAGCTCCACATCCCGATTGTCGCGCTCACAGACACCAACTGTGATCCCGACCTCATCGACTTCGTGATCCCTGGCAACGACGACGCGATTCGCTCCATCAAGCTGATCTCTTCCCGCATCGCCGATGCGTGCATTGAAGGCAGCCAGCAGCGGCGGGACTTCCTGCAGCATGAAGGTGCCCAGGCTCCCGCTTCGGGCGACGGCGTGCACGTCGAGTTCGCTCGCAAGCGCGGCGCGGCGCCCACAACTCCCGAAGGGAAAGCATGATGTCGGACGTTAGCGCATCCATGGTCAAGTCACTTCGCGAGCGCACCGGCGCCGGCATGATGGCGTGCCGTGACGCGCTTCGCGAGACCGCAGGCGACGAGGACAAGGCGATCGAGATCATTCAGAAGAAGGGTCTGAGCAAGGTCGCGAAGAAGGCTGGCGCCATTGCAGGCGATGGCCTCGTCCACGCATACATCCATGGCGCGGGCCGGGTGGGAGTCCTCCTCGAGGTCAACTGCCAGACCGACTTCGTGTCGCGCGGTGAGGACTTCCAGCAATTCGTAGAGGAGACCGCCATGCAGGTGGCCGCCGAGAACCCGCTTTTCGTCAGTGAGGACGATATCCCGGAAAGCGAGATCCTTTCTCGCACGGCGCTCTTCCGTGGCCAGCTCGACGAGGAGGCCAAGGCCACCGGCAAGGAAAAGCCGGCTGCCGCCATCGACAAGATCATCGAGGGCAAGCTCGCCAAGTGGAAGAAAGGCGTCTGCCTGCTCGACCAGACGTCGATCATGCATGACGACAAGACGACGCGTCAGCTCCTCGAAGCGCTCACGGTGAAACTCGGCGAGAAAATCAACATTCGCCGCTTCTCGCGGTACGAGCTCGGCGAAGGGATCGAGAAAAAGAAGACGGATCTGGCGGCAGAGGTGGCTGAAGCGCTACAAGGCTCTTGAGTCATGACGAACGGGGCCAAGCTCACACGGGTATTGCTCAAGCTCTCGGGCGAGGTGCTTTCCGGCGGTTCCGCTGGAGCGAGCATCGAGCCGAACACCGTAAAAGCGATTAGCGAGGAGCTGGCCGAAGTCCACGCAAGTGGATGTCAGATCGGGCTCGTGATTGGAGGTGGCAACATTTTCCGTGGCCTCAAGGGAAGCGCCACCGGCATGGACCGCACGGCGGCCGACCACATGGGCATGTTGGCCACCGTCGTGAACGGCATCGCGCTCCAGGATGGGCTCGAGAAGGCCGGGGTCGACACCCGGATCATGAGCGCGCTCGAAATCAAGGCAGTGTGCGAGCCCTATATCCGGAGGCGGGCCGTTCGCCATTTGGAGAAGGGCCGGGTGGTGATTTTCGTGGCTGGCACGGGTAACCCGTACTTCTCGACCGACACGGCGGCGGCTCTTCGCGCTATGGAGATTCACGCGGACGCGTTGTGCAAGGCTACCAAGGTCGAAGGCATCTACGACAAGGACCCGGTCCGTCACGACGATGCCAAGATGGTGCGACGAATGAGCTACGATCGGTTCCTGATGGACCGCGTCGGAGTGATGGATGCGACCGCGGTGGCGTTGTGTCGCGACAATGACCTGCCCATCCGGGTATTCAAGCTGACTGAGCCCGGCAACATAAAAAGGGTTGTCATGGGCGAAGACGTCGGTAGCCTAGTGACCGCGGAGGGTTGATCTCCGCTCGATTCGAGGAAACCGATGCTTGCTGAAACACTGGAAGAGTTGGGCGGGGCGATAGGCAAGGCGCACGAGTCGCTCAAGCGCGATCTCTCCAAGATTCGCGCCGGTCGCGCCAATCCGGGCATCCTCGATGGCCTTCGGATCGACTACTACGGCACGCCCACTCCGCTCAACCAGCTCGCGTCGATCTCGGTGCCCGAGGCACGCATGATCGTCCTCAAGCCGTTCGATCGAACTCAGATGCAGCCCATCGAAAAGGCGATTATGGAAGCGCAATTGGGCCTCAATCCGTCCAACGATGGCGAGATCATTCGTATCCCAATGCCCCCTCTCACCGAAGAGCGCCGCAAAGACTTGGTCAAGCTGGCGCGCAAGTCGGGTGAAGAGTGCAAGGTCGCGGTTCGCAAGGCGCGGCATGAGGCCAAGGACATGATCGACAGTCTTCAAAAGGAAGGCGAAGTCGGCGAAGACGACGCCGATCGCGCTCGTAAAGAGCTCGAAGAGAAGGTCAAGGTCGGCACCAGCAGGGTCGACGCGATCGTCGGCAAGAAAGAAACGGACATCCTCGAGGTGTGAAGGGCCTCTAGAAAGGCCTCCCGAAGTTCACGTAGAACTGCGCCCCCCCGCCCCGGTCGAAGCCATACGCGAAGCCGAGACGAAGCGAGTACGGCTGCGTGTATCCAAGGGTGAAGTCCATTAGGATTTCGGCGCCTGTGCCCTTGCGGAAATCATTCAAATCGAGTGGCCCGAAGTAGGCGTCGCCGTAGTCGAAGAAGACCAGGCCGTGCATTCGGTCGAAGAATACGGGTACTGTGCTCGGGCCTCGCAGCACGCGCGTCAACGGGAACCGATACTCGGTTTGAAGCAGGTGAAAACGGTCGCCGACGATCGAGAACGCCGGGTAGCCGCGCAGCGCCACGCCCCCGAGCTGTTCGAAGTTGAGGAGCTGTTCGATCAGCGAGGTGTCCGGGAAGCCGCCGAGGGCGAACATGCCGCGCTCTCCCCGGCTGTCTTCGCCGACGCCCCCGCCGTACCGAAGAGCGAGCACGTGGTGCTGGGCCCAGGGCATTTCGATGAACCGTCGAACGAACCAGGACGTCCGAATGCTCTTGAACTGACTGCCGATCCCCGGGTGCGCGAAGGACACCCCCGCCCCCAAAGAGCGCCCCTCCGACGTCGTGTAGTCGTAGATCTGCCGCCGTGCGTCGTTGTAGCTCCATGACAACCCGATGTCGGCGTTCAGGCCGGTGGCCGGAATGATCGGTGGCGGATAGTTCGGATTGAGCGTTCCGTTGAATGTCGACAAAGAGCGCGTCCAGGTGACTCCGTAGCTCGCGCTCACTCGGTTGGAGTGAAACGAGCGCGGTATCACTTGGGAAACGCCGATTCGGCCGCCGTATGCGTCTTCGACATAGGGGCGGCGGCGGCCGTTGACGATGAAGCCGTTTCGAGGGGTCACCCGTCGGAAGAACGAGACGGAAAGGTCGGGTGGCAGCCGTCGCAACCTGTATTGGAGGTCGGCGTTGATGTAGCCTTCGGTCAGACTGACTCCCAGGCGCGCAAAGAAGCTGTGGAACTGAGCGGCGTCCTCGCCGCGGGTGAAGATCCCGAGCTGGCGTCCGAACGCGTCCTCCTCGAGGTCGATACCCCAGAATCGCGGGTACAGCGTTCTTGCGCCTACGTAGCGAGTAGAGAGATCGGCGATGAGCGCGTCGGCCTCGCTTGGGGGGGGCCGGTTGTCCACGTAGGGCGAAGCTGGCCGGCCGGTGTTGGCGTCGAGGTCGAGCAAATAGATGTCGTACCCGCGGCTCGTGTACCCGATGTAGGCGAGGCGCTTGCCGTCGGGGGAGGGCGCAGGGGTGTAGGCGCCAGAGACGAGATTGGTGATCTGCGACACCTCGTCGGTTAGCGGCTCCCAGGCATAGATGTTGGCGATGCCGGTGCGGTCGCTCGAGAAGTAAAGCAAGGTGCCGTCGGGCGACCAAGCGGGCCCCGTGTCCATCGCGCGGTCGTGCGTCACACGCGTGATTCTACGGGTGACGAGCTCGATCACTTCGATGTCGCGATAGCCTCCCTTGCGCCACGCGCTGTACGCGACCTTCGTCCCGTCCGGCGAGAAGCGCGGCGTGTACACTTGCTCGAACCGCTCGCTTCGAACCACTTGCTCCTGGGTTCCCTCGATGTCGTCGAGGCTCGCGATCCACAGGCTCTGGGTGCTCGCGTCATTCCGGACGTACGTGATCGCGCGACCACTCGGCGAAATGTCGGGGTAGCGCGCTCGAAGGCCTCGGGTCAGGCGTTTGCGACCCCACTGGCCGCGCGCGTCGAGCGTAAAAAGATCGTAGTAGCTGTAAACGTTGGCTTTGTAGGCGTCGAACGACTCGAAATAGATCCGCCCCTTAGGGTCTACCGTGGGATAGCTTTCGCCGGCGCTCCTCACGATGCGCTCGACCGCGTCGCCGTTCGCCAGATCGAGCTCCCGGATCTGCGGATCGTTGTGGCCGTCCTGCACGTAGTACAGCAGCCGATGTTCGTCGGCGAAGCGCAAGCCGCGAACCGTTTCCCCGTGGAACGTGAGGCGACGCGCGTTCGTCGTGCCCTTCGCGCGAACCTCCGCGTCGACCTCGCCGTAGTGGCGGCGCATGTCGGCAATCCAAAGCGCATAGAGCTCGTCGAATGTCTTCCCGGTCAGTCGCTTGCTCATCCGGTTGATGCTGAACGGAATGGCGCGGCTCCCGTACCACTTCGCCATTTCGTGGATCAGGTCTTCACCGTACTCTCGGACGAGCCAGTTGATGAAGCGCGAGCCGTATAGGTACCAAACGTCGCCGTGTGGCCAATAGTCCGTTCCGTTGTTGAGCGTGTCGAAGTGAAGGATGTTGTCTTCGAGGACAGCCATGCGCATGTACATCTCGAACTGCGTGGATCGCAGCCGCCCACCGGCCGTCTCCGCAGACTCCAAGTACGTTGCGATCCCCTCGATGATCCATCGCGGCTGAAGCGTGTTGGGCGCCCAGACGTTGCCGAGGATTTTGTTGATGACCGCCGGCAGGCCACCGATGTTGTCGAGGTGCAAGATGTGGCTGTGCTCGTGAGTGACGAGAACCGTAAGCCAATCGTCGAAGTCCCCGAGCACGGAGAGATCAGCTGGCGCGCTCACGAAGAGCCGAATCACGTTGTAGTGCAGCGGGTTGGCGTTCCCGTTGGCGGCGTCGACATCATCGGTCAGGACGATCTGGACGCGCTTCTTGGGCCGGTGGCCGAGGAGGGGCGCCAGCTTCGCGTTGGCCGTTTCGGCGATGGCTAGGACCCGCCTGGCCACCAGGGCCAAGGGTTCCGGGTAGTTGACCTCGAAGTGCTCGCTCCGGACGGTTCGCCAGCGCCTCGAGAGGTCCTTGGTCTGGGCTTCTGCCTGAATCGCCCCCAAAAGCCCCACGAGACAAGCCATCGCAGCCGCCGTGCGGACCATCCTTGAGCTTCTAACACGGGGCTTCTCGCAACCCATAGCCGTCTGTTCACCCTCGTTGGCGGGCCAAAGGCTTGACCGCTTGCACTGCCTGCTCCTAGCCTTAACTCTGGTTGAAGGTGGGGTTTCGTTACAATGGGGTCTGAGCGAGGGGAATTGGTGATCGAAGGTCTAGCGTTGCCGCTGGCGCTGCGTTTCATCTCTGGGAAGTATCAGGGCGGGGAATTCCCTCTCCCTGAGGACGGGGAGATTGTCATCGGGCGCTCCAGCGAGCTCGAGATGGTCCTCGTCGAGGACATGGTTTCGAGGCGTCACGCCAAGATTTCTGTCGAGGGCGGGGATATCTTCTTGGAGGATCTCGGCTCCACAAACGGGAGCTTCGTCAACGGCGAGAAGATCACTCGGACCAAGTTGGCCGAGGGCGATCGCATCCTCATCGGCACGAGCATCATCAAAGTGGTCGCTTCGGATGGGTCCGGGTCGGTACAAGATGCCAAAGCCAAGATGGACGAAGCGGTCTCGAGCGCGCGTCCGTCGGCGGCGAGCACCATGACCGGCTCCATCGCCGAGATACCGCTTCCAGATCTCCTTCAACTGTTCTCCGTTTCCAAGAAGACGGGCGTCTTGCAGATCACGACGGAGAACGACGTCGGCTCGATCTATCTCGAAGACGGCCTGGTGCAGTTCGCTGTCGTGAACGGCGACGAGTCGGTGCCGCCGGAGAAGGCCTTCTATCGCGTGCTCCTCTGGGACAAGGGCACCTTCGACCTGCTTCCCAAAGTGGAGCGCGCGTTCCCGACAGAGATCCAGAGCAGCATCGAAGGCCTCCTGATGGAGGGCATGCGTCAACTCGACGAGATGACGCGCCTCGGCGACGCGCTCCCGTCCTTGCAGTCCACCGTTTCCGTCGCCTCGCCAATGGACAAGCCCCTTCGCGACGCGACGCCCGAGGAGCTCGACGTCATCCAGCTCGCGCTCGACCACGCTACCCTCGTCGACATGATGAACCACAGCGGCAAACCCGACCCCGAGGTCGCCGAAGTCGTCGTAGCCCTGCTCGAAAAAGGCTACCTGGTCAGCAAGTAGCGCCTCACGAATCGGAGGGGTGGAGGGTGAGGAGCTGTGTTAGCAGGTCCTCAGAGTACTTCGCCAACTTGGTGAACGCGACGCCCATCCCAGGCGGGTCATCCTGCACGCGAACCACCTGCCCTACACCTTCGATTGTTTCGATGTTGTCCATAATCACGGTGAACGTGAGGTCGACCTCGGTCCCGACCGGGAGGGGCTCCTTCGAGCGGATGAATACGCCGGATCGGGAGACGTTCGTCACATACTCGTGAATGAACGCGTCGAACGATTCGAACTCCTTGTTGATCGTAACCCGCTTCTCGATGCGTTGGCCGTCGTCGTTGCTCATCGGAACGTCAGACTCCCGTCAGGTCGAACTGCTCCAGATGATAGTCGTTTCTCGGC